>JBCCEW010000007.1 GCA_039030075.1 Myxococcota bacterium
CGAACGCATCCGGCCAGAAGATGACCTCGGCCGTCTCTTCGAGGACTAGCACCCCGTCAGGCGATCCGAAGCGGGCGACAGCGGCGAAGAAGCCATCGTGGCTGGGCGGCGCACTCAGCGTCCAGCTCGGCGAATCCATCCGCCTGGTCATCTCCTGGGTTGCGTTCGCCGTCTAACGGATATGGCGTTCAGCTGCTGGGGCACCTTGCCGCCGTGGGCTGAGCGCGCCGGCCCAGTATGCCAGAGCCGGGTTGAACGCGGCGGGCCCCGGTCAGCTGCAACGCCTTGTTAGGCAGCGATGCCCGAGACCAGTATGGCTACCGCCGTTTGGCTGACCACCAACTCCCGACGCGCAAGGCTCCTAGGAGGAGTAGCACCAGGGTCACGGCAGCAACGACGAAGGGCAGGACGACGCCAAGTACCAGCTGACCCAGTACAGTGAGCAGCTGGGCGACGCCCGAAGCGCCTCCGAAGAGCGCGCTAAGCCCGAGCGAAATGGCCAGAAGGATGACCAAGCCCTTTCCCACGATTCGGGCTAGCGAATCCCCGAGCTCCCCACTCTCTTCCCATTCCCCCACGGTCGCTGCCTAACGGCTCAGGTGTTCAGCTGCACCCAGCCGCCGCCGGGGTCGCTGAACCGCCATTGTTTGAAGCCACAGTCTACTCGGGATTGGGGCCTCGCTGCAGGGTGTCAGCTGCAACGCCTTGTTGGGCTGCGTGCGCGCTAGAGGCAACGGACATCGAAAGCCGCCTCGTTGGGGGCATCGGTAGCTGTGAGCCTCACGCGCTCCTGCCCGCTGAGCCTGAGCTGAATCTCGGTCGTGCTGCCTGGAATCGCATGCCGCACCGGCAGGGCTTCGTAGTGCGCCAGCACGGCGTTTGCTCTAGCCGATCCATCGAAAGAGAAGGTGGCGACGAAGTCACAATGATCACCGTTGCCTGTGAGGACTCCTACATCGGACCGCAGCAACAGTACGGATGTGCCGGGCGGTGGAGAGGCCAGGAACTGCCCAGCGAAGGTCGAGAGGCGCCAGGTGTTGATCGCGAAAGAGCTCAGGCCCGCAGCGACCCAGAGGAAGGGAAGGAACGACACCGTCAGACCCAGCGCCGCAGCGATGAGAGTCGCCGGGCTCTGCAGCCGGGAAGCGAGTGGCGCCGCCAGCCATCCCGCAACGAGGAACAGGGCACCTGTCGTGAGTGAGATTGCCGGGACGGAAAGGCGCAGGCGAACCGCGGCGAATGCCAGGAGGAAAACAAGCCCAGCTAGGCCAAGCGCTACGAATACGCGACGCCAAGCGGTCATTCACGCAGCCCAACGGATCAGGCGTTCAGCTGGCGGGGCACCTTGCCGCCGCGGGCTGAGCGCACCCGCTGAGTATGCCAGAAGCCGAGATTGGCGCGCGCGGACCCCGGTCAGCTGCAACGCCTTGTTAGACGGCGACAGGCTACCAGAACCGCCACCAAGGCTTGCGTAGGTCGTGGAACGCTCTAGGACAGAATGATTCGGGTGGCTCCTCGTCGTGCTTGAATGCAGTGACGGCCTTGGCCATCTCTAGCGGTACTTCGAAGATGAAGTCCACCTCGGCCGCATGTGATTGTTCGTGATCCTGTTCTCGAATGTGCGATCGCTCGATTTCCTGATAGAAGGCGGGGAGCTCCCCAAGCGCTTCGAGGTGGTAGAGATCTAGTTCGCTCTGGTGCTTGACGGACCAGGTCAACTTTCCTTCGTTCCAGTAGTAAGCCTCGGTCGCCATGACGTGCTCTTCGATCGAACAAGCTACCACCGGATACGAGGCCGACAGCGACCGGAGGATCTGCGGCTCAACGAGGCGGCTGCACGAGCGGCCGGCGATGACCAGATACCAACCGTCTCGCCAGATGCCGCCGCAGAGCGGGCTCTCCCAACGCGGGTCAGCGACCTCTGTGGGCTCCATGGGGACGGCCGCGCACAGCTCGTCTAGGTCCAGGGTCTTGGCGGCAAACCACGACAAGGAGTAGCCCACGATCGTCGCGCAACTCCCGAACGGTCTGGCGCCGTCTAACAGGTAATCAACGCAGTCGCGGCGTCGGTCAGGCCATCACCCGGAACTCAGGCGAAGCGTCTGCAAGCCACCGCGGCTGCTACCGAAACCTACCATCACGCCGTCATATTGCGATACGGGGGCTTCGGCGTGTCCTGGATATGGGTGATATGGCAGCGTGGGTTACGCTGAGGTCCTCCCGGTCCCGGGGAGTCTCGCCTTGGCGAATCCGCCTCCTCGGCTTCTCGACCAGGTGCGTCGCGAGCTTCGGGTCAGACACTACTCGCCGCGGACCGAGTCCGCCTACGTCCATTGGATCGTTCGGTACATCCGCTTCCACGGTGTTCGGCATCCGAACGAGATGGGCGTGGCCGAGGTGTCCGCGTTCCTGAGCCACCTGGCCGTGGAGGCGAACGTGGCGCCGTCGACGCAGAACCAGGCGCTGAACGGGCTCGTCTTCCTGTACGGGCCCGTCCTCGGCCGACCGCTCGGGGAGCTCGCCGGTGTGGTCCGCGCACGCAAGGCCCGAAAGCTCCCCGTGGTGCTCAGTCGCGAGGAGGTGGAACGCCTGCTGATGCGTTTGGAGGGAAGCCCGCGCCTGGTGGCTTCCCTTCTCTATGGATCCGGTCTGCGACTCCGCGAGGCGCTTCAACTGCGCGTGAAGGATCTCGACTTTGCACGCGGCGAGCTGACGATTCGCGAAGCCAAGGGCGGCCGCGACCGCGTGAGCGTCCTCCCGGAGACGCTACACGAGCCGCTGAAGGCACAGATTCGCAGGGTGCGCGAACAGCATGCGCTGGACCTGTCGGCCAACCGGGGCTGGGTCCCGATGCCGGGTGCCCTGGTGCGGAAGTACCCGAACGCGCCTCTCCAACTGCGATGGCAGTTCTTGTTCCCCTCCGCCCGCACCGCCCTCGATCGGCGCACGGGCCGCATCGGCCGCTGGCATTTGGCGGAGAGTTCGGTGCAGAGGCGGGTGAAGACGGGGGGGGAGGAGGCCGGGATCGCCAAGCGGGCGACCTGTCACTCGCTGCGCCACAGCTTTGCGACGCACTTGCTCGAGCGGGGTCAGGACATCCGAACCGTCCAGGAGCTTTTGGGCCACCGCAGCGTGACCACGACGATGATCTATACGCACGTACTCAATCGCGGTGGCCTCGGCGTGCGTAGCCCACTCGACGCGCAATAGCGCACGTCGCGAGGGGCTCACTTCGAGCACGGGAGGCGCAGCCGACCGCGCGACCTACGGAGCACTCCCGGTGGTCGAGCCCACGCGGAGCGTGGGCGATGGCACGCCGGGAGGGATTCGAACCCCCGACCCTCAGGTTCGAAGAATCACCGGAGGATGAGGAAGATCAATGAGTTACGCCGTCGGGCCGGCACAGAGCGGCACACGGCGGCACGGAGCGGCAGGAATCGCGGCCCCACGGCCCTATGCGGCCCCTTTTTCCCCGAGACGTCTGATGAACCGGCTCCCTTCGCACAGGCGTTCCATCGACGATCACTTCGACGATGTCCTGAAGCCGCCGGATATCGTCAGTGGGGTCGCCTCGAACGAGCAGCAGGTCGGCTTGGAGACCGACCCGGACGGCACCGAAATCGATTGGCGCCCCGTCGGCGATCCACCGCGCGCTGTCGAGGGTGGCCGATCGAATCGCTTCGGCTGGGGTCATCCCGGCGTCGACGAAATGCGCCAGCTCACGATGGAGCGCCGCGCCCGGAAACACGCCGGCACCTTGAGGGTCGGTGCCGGCGAGGATGGTCACCCCGGCCCGATGAAGCTTCATCATGTTGCGCTGGCCGATTCCGAGCACGTCGAGATCCCCTTCCCGGGGACCGCCGATCGATCGGAACTCCCGGAGGGCATCGACGAACTCTGCCGGCGGCGGATAGAACGACTCGATGACGGCGCGCGGAACCGTTTCGATCTCCATCGGGATCGGATCGATCGGTCGGCTCACCACGCTGACGACCCTATGCATCACTTCGATCGTGACGACCATCGGGATTTCGAACGCGGCCAGGCGCTGGACGTCAGCGTCCGATAGCGGCTCCCGGGAAACGCCATGAACCCAGAGGTCGGTCCCGGCCTCGCCAGCATCGAGCGCGTCCTGCAGGCTGCCGATATGGGACACCCAACGAAGGCCGAGCTCGTTCGTCCGCTCGTCGATCGCCGCCATCGTCTCGAGCGAGATTCGGGGCGCGCGCGGCGGAATTCGATCGACGGCGACCTTGATCGCGTCGACGCCAGCGGAATGGAGATCATCGATCGCGGATCTCGCTTCGGACCGCGTCTGGACCTCGTGCGCGATGCCTGAAGTCAGCAGCCACGAGATCCACCAGGGTGCGAACAGCTCGCGGACCGCGACCGGATGGCCACCGGGGCAGGTCACCATCTGTCCGGTCGTCAAGATGGCGGGGCCGACGAGTTCGCCGCGCCGGACGGCCTCGCGGCGTGCGACCGCCGCCTTGGTGTCGACGTCGGCGGGATCGAACACGGTCGTGACGCCCGCGTAGAGATAGCTCTGCATGTTGGCGAGCGGATCCGCGCCCTCGAGTTCCCAGAACGGCGACCGCGAGAGACTCACGTGGCCGTGCATGTCGATGAGGCCGGGTAGAAGGGTCGCCCCGCTTCCGTCGATCACGAGGAGACCGTCCGAAGGTATCGTGCCCCCCTTCTCGATGGCCGCGATTCGGCCCCGCCGGACGACCACGTCGAGCGAGGTTTCGACAACGCCGCGCTCGACCTCGAGGACATCGACGTCTCGAATCAGGAGCTCGTTCACGGGCCGCGCGGGGTAGCTCACGGACGCTGTCTCCACGTTCGTGGCGCAGGAGAGCAGCGAAGCGGCCAGGGCGAGAATCTGGAACGCAAGGACCGGTGAAATCGGTCGCATGTTCTGGTCCTCGGTCGATGGAGAGGGATTTTTGATTGACAGATCGTCATTTTAATATTGTTTTACATTTCGTCAATAAAAATTGCAGTGCGACCCGCCGATTCGTCGCTGACCGCCCGAGAACCCCTCTGGATGGAACCGCTCGGGCGCGATGGATCCGCCCGCCCCTTCGCCTCCCTGGTGGGATCACGCGCCACCGCATATGCCCTTCGCGATCCCGGGCGAACGCCGTTCGTCGACAAGCGTGAGGTTTCGAGACAGCCCCCGCGCAGCCGACTACGCTGCTGTCGATAGTGACCTCGACGGCCACGGCCTCGAGCGGATCAACGGAGATTGCGCGGCATGGGACGCCCGAGCCTCGCCGAACAGCGGCAAGCGGAAATACTCGAGGGATTCGAACGGTGCGTACTTCGCGACGGAATCGCGCACACGACGATGACCGCCATCGCGAAGGAGATCGGCTGCCAGCGGACGCTCATCAACCACTACTTCGGTGGCACGGACGAGCTGGTTCGTGCCCTCGTCGAGAAACTCACGGAGGACCAGCGGAGGGAGTTTCGTGAGTTCTCGTCCGCTTCGAAGAAGACCGGCGCTGCGCTGATGGTCGACTACCTGTTCCGACGACTGCCGAAGGGAGGCAACGCGCTCGTTCGTGCGCTGCGTGCGGACGGAGGAAGTTCGGCGAACGAGAGCCTCGCGAAGATGTACCAGGATTCTGCGAGGCTGCTCGGCACGTTCCTGCAGAGAGAGATCCCAGGAGCGACTCCGGCGCGATGCCGAGCGACCGCGACGTCGATCGTCTGTCTGGCGATGAGTCGATTCCAGCTCTCGGCCCTCGGCGTACGCGACCGCGAGCTCGCGGGCCTCCGAGCGTCGGCAGAGACGCTGATCGACGCGCTCGAAAGCGGGTGAGCCAGGTTCCTCGCCGCGCGAGCGGTGCCCCGAGCCAGGCCCGGGCAAGACCGAATGTGACCAGATTCAATAAGGTGTGCTTCAGCGAGGTCGGCTCGCAAATACTTCGAACTGGCATTTCGCGCTCACCGCCGGGTTGATGCCCGTCCTCGCGCCCAGTGCGCGCGTCGTGGCGTTGAGCTCCGCGGCGCACCTGCGCGGCTCGGTCGACCTCGACGACCTCAACTGGAAGACGCGCGACTACGATCCCAACCTCGCCTACGCACAGTCGAAGACCGCAAATATTTGGTTCGCATCTGAGCTGCAGCGCCGACACCCGAAGCGCCTGCTATCGCTGTCGGTGCATCCCGGCGTGATCCAGACCGACCTCGCGCGGCATCTACCCGCCGCCATCGCCGAAGGGATGCGCGAGGGATTCGAGAGCGCGGGCGTGCAGATCAAGAATGTCCCTCAGGGCGCCGCCACCTCCGTCTGGGCGGCCACGGCCGCCGAGTTCGCCGATCACGGCGGCGCCTATCCACTCGACTGTCAGATCGCGACCCCCACCAGCGAAGAGAACCCGAGGGTCGGCTACGCGCCCTGGGCGTACGATCGCGAAGGCGCGGAGCGTCTCTGGGCCGAATCCGAGGCGCTCACCGGCGTGCGCTTCGACTAGCGCGATTGGCGGTGCCGCGTCCCTGGGGGAGCAGGACGCCGCGGTAGAGCGGGTTGGCGAGCTCGCGCTCGCGGCGGGACGACGCTGTTCACCGAGGCGGGCGAGCTCATCGCCCTCGCGAGTCTCTGAGCAGTTCGACCGCGCAACTCCCGAACAGCCTAGCAGGCCTCGAGCCACGATCCGGTCAACGCGGAACCAGCGTCAAGTGGCCGAGGTGGTCGACTTCAAACAGTGGGGCCGCTCTACGTCGGCGCCCGGCCGTCGCGATCGATCGCGGCCGTGCGGGGCCGTCGATACACGGCCCCGACGACACCGCAAGCTGTCGTCTTTCTTCAGACGTTGAGCCCGCCAACTCGCTGCATCGGTTAGCGAATCGCGATGGAGAGAGCTTTACGAGCCGGAGGCGAGCCTCAGGTTCCCACTTTCAGGCTCAGCTCCGGGAATCGCGCAAGTACTGGCACGCCGGGAGGGATTCGAACCCCCGACCCTCAGGTTCGAAGAATCACGCGACCTCAAGAAGAAACGGTGACTTGCGCTCTCGGGCCGGCACAGCGCGGCACACGGCGGCACCGAGCGGCAGGAATCACGGCCCCACGGCCCTGGGCGGCCCCTGCCCAGGACCCGTGTTGGCCCGGTGGTAGCTTGGGGCCTGCGGACGATCTCCACCAGCGCCGGCACCTCAGCCGCCGGCTAGAGGCAACCGAAGAGCCCGCCTCGCTCACGGACTTCTTGCAGAGAGAGGGGCTTCGCCAGCGAGAAGTCCGAGGAAAACTTGACGCTTGTCACGCCTTTGGGCGGCACACCCGTGATGCGCGGTACCGAAGACGCATCGAAGAATTCCAGTGACTGGCGAGCGAACTCGATACTGAAGGCAGTCGACTGCAACGAGCGATAGTCGCGCCCGAGCGATGCAAGGAACACCGAATCGAGGCGCGTAGTCAGTTCCGGATCTCCAGAGGCGTGGGCCGCAAGCGACCCCCACAAATCGCGAAGACTGAGCCCTCCGACAGCTCGCCTCAGCCGAATCGAAGCGAAAACTACGCTCTCGCCCTGTACAGGGCTCGTCTGCTCGTGGCTTACAACGTGACGTCGGCCCGAGCCTTGGGTGCTCTTCACCTCAATGCACGACCACCCTCGCGAGAAGTCGTACCTCTCATCAGTGTCAGAGTGCCACGCGCGAAGCAACTCGCGTGGATCCGCCGACTCGGCGATGAGGAACATCTCAGCCCAAAGCCCAGAAGCGGACCGGCTTCCACCCGCTGTCGCAGTGCGAAACAGTTCGACCAACCGCGAGAAGCTCTCGGCAAGTTCGCCTCCAGTGGGCCGGGCAGGGAGCGGCGAGAGCGTCGACGCAATCACCCGGAAGAAGACGTCGACGACGGGAGAGCTTGGCTCCAAGCAGGTAACGAGAGAAAACCGTCCAGTCCTCGACGACTCGCTCGAGGAATTGATCGAGCACCGCCTTGAGTGAACGATCGATAGATTCGGAAGAGAGACCGATAGCTGCGGATGAGACGAACTCGAGGATGGGACCAGGAGAACAGCGTTCCCGCAAGCGTCTCTAGCGACGTGCCAGTCTTCGCGGTCAGCCAGCTCGTTGCCAACCATGTCGCCGTCGCCCGCATCTGGCGGGAGAGCAGTGAAACAGTCGACCAGCGAACCCGGTTGACCAAGCGACGGGTTACTGGTCTTGGACGAGGACATCCGCGACCACTTCGTCCGAAAGCCAGAAAACGGGAGCCAGCACGTCCTCGCAAACTATGGTGGATGCATCATCTCTCACCGGTCCATCTGTCAGAGTCAAGAGATGAAGCTGCAACGTAACGTTCGTGTCCCGCATGCTCCGGTCGCCACCGTAGACTGCGCTATCCCTATGGGCGCCCTGGAGTAGGCGAACGATCTTGTCATTCCGAACCTGCCGTCGAGCCCGAAAATTCGGCCTCATCCGATAGATTGCGCACATCTCTCCTTCATGCTCGCTGAGCCATCGGTCCAGCATGACCAACGCGGCTGTGTACTTCCTGCTGTCTTCCGCATCGGACACACGAATGTCAACGAGAAGATCGCTATAGACCTCGGCAAGTCGCATATAGGCGACGTCGTGAAGGTGATCATCCCTACGACCCGGGTGCCCTTCGACCTGCTCGAACCTATCGGCGTTCGACAGCATGAAGCTACGAGCCGATTCTCTATTCGCGTCGACCTCTCCCCGATGCGGGCTATTCAAAATGCACCACCCGTCTCGGAACAAGGGCCGCGCATAGTCAACGTCGATAACGTTCGCGCGGGTCGGCTGTAGCCGCCTGTCCAGCAGAAACGCTCGGCGCAAATCCCTTAGCGACTGACCACTTTCGACATGCGCCGCAAGCCGGCCACGCACGTCGTCCTCGTGCACGACATACCGCTGGTACGCCCGAATGACATCAGTGTCCAGGAATACGCGACAGAATCCCAAGTACGGGCGCTTGTAGCCGAAGAACCGTGCTCTCTGTTGGATCGTATCAGCGTTCCAGACTCCGGGCCCGCGCGGCATGTAGGTGACGGTAAGACCCTCGATCGTAAAACCCCGGTCGAGCACTTGGCCCCCGACCAGAATCCACGAGTACTCACGATTCCATTTGATCTCGCGATTGGCCTGGCGGAGGGAGTTGACCAGTCTGAGTTCAGTGTTCGAAATCGCAGAAAGCAAGTGAACTTGAAGCTCTTCGAACGTCTCGAGGTCTTCGACGGTCCGCGACAACTCTGCGTGCGCCCGGCGAAACTCCTCCTCGAGTTCCGCACGAGCCGAGTCACCAGGTGGCAGATCGAGGATATCGGCCCAGAGACGCGTGATCGCCTGCACCCATCCATAGAACTGCGTGTGGTCGCCAGTGTCCTTGGACGGGTGGATCATCATGGAGCGGTTCTTCGGCTTTTCGTCTCGGCGGAGCCGGCCGGAAGCGACCCCCAGAAAAAACACCTGCATGGCTCGTTCAAGCGAATCCGGCGGGTCGACAAGGGGGTTGGCTGCGCTGGGGATGTCGGCGGGGGGGATTCCTGCGACTAGTGGAGAACCGTCCGCAAAGAACTCTGGACCGCCCACGTAATCTGAGCCGGGTTCCAACAGGTGCGCGAATTCCGGAGAAAGCACGTCAATCAGGTTGATCAGAAGCACCGCTTGTGGCGTCGCCGTGTATTGAAGGAACGTGTGTCGAGGAAGGAGGGCTCGAACTAGGTTGATGTTCAGATACGTTGTGCTGAGTTCGCCGCGTCTCACCAGTGTGTTAAGGCTAGCTTGGTCGGCCTCGTCGTCGATGATCAACGACGGCACTTGACCGATCGCGGCTTCAAGCCGCTCAAGTACCAAGAAGAGATTCTCGAGCCGCCTGTGGTTCTTGAGTACCGTGACCAAAACGGTCCGGCGGTCCTGCTTTGGCACCGATTCCATTTTCCACTGAGCGAGAACATCCCGTATCCGGGTTGCATCTTCCGGCTCGGGATTGTGTATGTGGTACCAGCTCGGAAAAGTCGATTCCTCGATTCCGAGATCTTGCGTGAGACGCTCCTGCGATTGGTCCGCGAGCTTCGTCGTCGTTCCTGCAATGACGATGACCAGCTGAAAGTCATTGTCGGCGGCCATCGCGGCGACGGTCGTGAACGACAGCGTTTTCCCGCTTTGGACGTAACCCACGACCAGGCCAGTAGCACCCTCGGAGTCCGCACTTGGGGAGTTGCACTGGCTGAGAATCTCTTGCGCTGCGACCAGGGTGGCGTTCTGGGCGCCGGGATCATCTCCGAGCTTTCGCCTGACGACGCCGTGGGACAGCGGTCCAGCGCTTGGCTCCCATGAACGCTCACCGGCCGCAACAACGCGAATGACCTCGTCTTGAGACATCCTGCCCCCTCAGCTCTTGGATAGTGCGAGTTCGAGAATCCGACTTAGCTTGATGCGTACAGCCGGGGCGCGTTTCGCTCCACCGTCCCGAGCAACCTTTTCTGCAAGTCCCAACCCTGCGGCGATCCTCACGAGGGGCTCGAGCTTTACGGCATCGGAGGCTCCGAAGCGCTCTGTAAATGGGTGCGTCAATGCCATTCGCAGGTGCAACGCCTCGCGCCCGTCTGATGATTCTGCATCGCTCACTTCGAGCCAGCTTCCAACAGCGGGATCATCAACGAGTTCGAGCGTCACCTTCCATCGGCGCTCTTCGAAGTCGATATCGAAATCCCTTGATGTCGAGAACTCGGCCGGCTGCAAAGCCTCAGGAGGTGACGCCTCGTCGGGTGCTTCCTCCGATGCAGCAAGCAGAGCTTCTTCTCCGTGCTGCTTGAGCGCCTCCTCGGTCTTCGAGACTGACGTGGCGGCCGCTCTCTGACGGTCTTTGCGGGTGGGGCGGACTCGATAGTTTCGTGCCTGGGAGAGTAGGTCAAGCGCGTCGGTCGAGATTGCCTCGCGCAGAAGCTCAAGAAACGGCTCTTCGTTGTCGTCCCATTGAAAGCCATCCTTCGTGTGAGAGACGTCAAACCCTTCTAGGTGCAGCTCGCCGAAGATTCGCTGGTACTCAAAGTCGTTGGCGTTCCCGAAGATCTGCTTCGGTCGATACTTTTCGTCCCCGCTCCCGACAATCAATCTATTCCGGCGAAACAGTGAGAACCCGGCGTATCTCGTGCTTCCTGTCTTTCGGAGGGCTACGAAACCTCGGGCGCTAAGACCATCGCCGAAATCAAACTCCTCAAGGTTGTAGCGCCATTCCAGCGCTTCTCCGGATGCTTCATGCGCTGGCGAGAACTTTGGTGCCACCAAGACTTCCGGCTCCTCGTACTGGATGTCTTCGCCTCGAACGACCAGCTTAAGAGTTCCTGCTCTGAGAAAAACACGGTAGATGTCCGCTAGGTGCTCCTTGATTTTCGAAACTGTCTTGCCGACCGGTGTGTAATTGAGGTCGAGGAGCTCGATCTCAGTGAAGTGGGAATCCGGATCGCATGGTGTGGCTTCGACTTCGAGCTCTTCCAGCCGGTCATTCACGATCTTGTCGATCTCGAACTCGACGCGACGAGCGAACGGCTCACCGAGCGCGCTGGTTCGCACCGACCATCGCGCCGCGAACCAGCACGCGGCGCTCTTCATTCCCATCCCGAACTCAGACAAACCCTCTCTATCGAGAGGAACCTCTGCCGGGCGAAACGCCCTCGGGAAATCTGCCAGTGGTATTCCCGCTGCGTTGTCACGAATCACGATACGTCCTGGCTCGCTCGCCTCTATGTCGATCTCAACTCGGGTCTTGTACAACGGACCCTCGAGGGCCTGGAGCTTCTTGTCGGAGGCGATTGCGCTCTGGAGGGAGTTGTCGACGAACTCGGCCAGCGCGAACCAAGGCTTGTAGTTGAGGTGCTGGAGCACCGAGAGCACCGCGACTCCCGGTCGAATGTTCACGCTGCTTGATTCAGAGACGTCCATGATCGCTTTCGAGGTCCTAGCGGACCGCTGTAGAACAATTTTCACCTTGGCGTATCTGCGTCGCTCACCGATCCCAGTCAACGGGCCAGGGATCGGTTCTGCTACCCTGCTCCTGGGTGAGCTAGTTACGATCATAATTCATGGTGGCGCAGAATTGGGTAAGCGGTCGACACCGCGGGTCGAACCCCAGCTAGGTGTCTTGTCGGTCTTTTCTGGGATAGGCGGCCTGGACCTCGGATTGGAAAAAGCCGGGTTCAGAACGCTCGCGTGTATCGAGAACGGGGAGTTCGCGCGGCGGTCGATTCTCCAAAGCCCGCTAAAGCTCCCGTTGCTCGACCAGGGCGACGTCACGAAGGTGGTGGAATCCATTTCTCCACATCATTTTGGGCTTCGGGAAAGGGAACTCGCTGTGTTGGCTGGCGGCCCGCCTTGCCAGCCCTTCTCCAAGGCCGCTCAGTGGACGTCGACGGGTCGACAAGGCGCGGATGACCAGCGCGCCGCTTGCTTCGAGAGCTTTCTTGACCTGGCAGAGACATTCTTGCCACGCGCGGTTCTCATCGAGAACGTGCAAGGATTCGTTCAGGGCCGAGAGTCCGCGCTTCCCCAGCTTGCATCTCGTTTGAGACGCATCAACGAGGCGCACGGAACGCGCTATGAGCCTCACTGCCGAATTGTCAATGCGGCCGACTTCGGTGTTCCTCAACGAAGGTATCGAGCAATCGTCGTGGCATTCAGAGATGGAGAGGCCTGGAAGTGGCCGAAGCCCACCCACGCGACCAATCCTGTTCGTGCGTGGGATGCGATTGGGCACCTGCGGCTGAAGGACGACGAGTACCTTCCACTACGGGGCAAGTACAAAACCTTGCTGCCATCAATTCCAGAGGGTGCCAACTACTTGCACTTCACCGAACGGGGACGGGGCAGGTACAACCTATTTGGCTACCGAACCAGGTACTGGTCCTTCTTGCTAAAGCTTGCGAAGAACCAACCAGCCTGGACCATTGCCGCAAGCCCGGGCCCCGCAACGGGCCCCTTCCACTGGGACAATCGACCCCTATCGTTGCCGGAGCTGCTGAGGCTGCAGAGCTTTCCGGCGGAGTGGCCTGTTGAGGGGCCGAGGCGTGAGAGGATCAGGCAGATCGGAAACGCGACGCCGCCTTTGCTTGCTGAAGTTCTTGGACGTTCCATTGCGCAACAAGCCTTTGGGTTGAGCTGCGCACGGGGTCCGGCGCTGCGAATCTCGCGCAGGAGAAACATTCCCGCTGCACGCCGAGCTCGGCCACTTCCGACCGAGTGGGTGGCTCGACACGGGAAATACAAGGCGCATGCGGGCGAAGGGGCTGGGCCGATGCCGCGGACCAGCTAGTTCACACCGGATGCACCTTACGGTGCAAGGCGTAACCCCGCTCCACTGATAGGAAACGTGCGTAGTGCGGGCAAGTTACGTTCGAGCCTCCCAACACGCCAAGTGATCGATATCTCTCCGCTATCGGCGTCTTACATGGAGACGGCGAGACACATATCGGCGTATGAGTTGTCGCGGAACAGCTTGACGCCACACTTTTCGTCGATACGTTGATGACATGCGCAAGAGCAACCAGCTCCGAGAAGACGGCATCCGGGGCCCACCGGAGTTCGCCCGTCCCAACCCCCTCGACTCGCGGGAATCGAGTCGATCGAGACGCCAGAGCTGCGAGAGGCGTCTTGGGGGGAGGGGCGAATCTCACGGACAACAGAATTGGGGCCGGACCGGCACCCCGGTCGAGTTTCAAGAACGAAGCTCGTTTTCCTAACTCTAGCCATGGGCGTCCTGAACCCCAGACGACCTCTCGCTCCTAAAAATCCGATTCGCGATATCGCGAGACGACAGACATCAACCTTTCGCCCGGAGGAGTGCCGGCGAGAAGTGGAACCAGAAGGTCGACCACTCCCCGCTCGGCACTCCCGGATAGCGAACTCGCCGACGCAGCGACTGCAGACCGCGTCTTGTCGGAGCGAACGCCCCGAACAACTCGCCGCACCCGCGAATCGCCGGCCCCCTCGGACTCGGTTGGCTTGGCATGCCAACTCTGCGCACAAGGCCCCTTGCCTCGACAGCGTGAACTAGTCGTCGCTGCCGAAGTAAGAACGACACCGCCCGTGTTGGGCTGCGCCAAGGTGCTCTTCGCGCGCAGTCCCGAATGGGCGGTGGAGTTCGCGACCCTACGACTTGTCAGCGCGTTGACCTACGTCAACGCGCTGCAAAACCCTCGCTGTCGTCTCTCTTCTCGACTACCACGAAGATTCATACCGATCAACGGATTCCCCGCCGGACGCTAGGCGCTCCGCCACTTGCGTCTTATTGGCAAGGTGCGCAACTGTACAGGCGCCGGTCCGCGAGATTCTACGTCTGTGGGAGCCTCGAGCGCTTCACGTCGTGAACACAAGATTCCCGCTCGACTACCCGCTCAGACCCCACCCCAGATGATTGCGTTGCTCTCACTCTCGGCGGGTATCGCGGCGGGAGGCGACCGCTACTACGCCGACCTTGCTCGCGAGGACTACTACTTCGAAGGCGGCGAGCCACTTGGCGAGTGGCACGGGAAGGGCGCTCAGAAACTCGGCCTCTTCGGAACCGTCCAGAAGGGCGAACTCCGCGACGCTTTCCTCGGCTTCGCCTACGGCACCCCCCTGAATCAGAAGGCCGGCCGAAACGAACCAGACTCTCGCGGGTACAAGCCGATCCGCGCCTGGGACGGGACGTTCAATGCGCCGAAATCGGTATCTATCGTTCGCTTCGTAGCGGACGAGGATATCGGGACAAAGGTCCAGCAGGCTCACAAGGAAGCTGTTCGAGCCACGCCGATGACCGAAGGCCTCACCGAAGAGCTCTTCGATCTTTTGGCCGAGCGCCGCAAGGAAGGGCTCGCCCGAGGCTGGTCTGAGACTCCCGAGTGGGTCTTCTGCACGGAGACGGGAACCCAACCTCAGCCGAGAAACGTCGAGCGCGTCTGGTACCGCTTGAGGCGGCGCGCCCAGAAGCTCGGCGTTCGGCCTCTGAAGCTCCACTCCACGCGCCACACGTGGGCGTCCATGGCGCTCCAGGCGGGCAAGAGCATCCGGTGGGTTGCCGAAGTTCTCGGTCACTCCGACCCGGCTCTCACGCTCCGCGTCTACGCCCATGCGATGCGCGACGAAGAGCGCGACCTCTCGTTCGCTGACTTCTCGCGAGACCCCGAACGGCCCTATACGGCCCCGGCGCGTTTCGCTGATGACGAGCAACTCGCTAAGTCTGCGGAAAGACTGGCACGCCGGGAGGGATTCGAACCCCCGACCCTCAGGTTCGAAGCCTGATGCTCTATCCAGCTGAGCTACCGGCGCGCACTAGTCCCCAAGGGCGCCGGGAGATTATCGCCTCGGCCATCCGGATGCTCGTGCGAGCCCCCCTGCCCTGCGTGCGGATTCACGGAGGGCCGGTGATCGCTGTCCGACGGCCCCCTACCGCACTGCCCGGAAACCCCGGCGATCGGGGTCGTCGTCGGATCGGCCCGACTTCATCGCTTCGAGCTTGCGGGCCAGGGCCTGGGTGTCGAAGGGCTTCGGAAGGAAGCCGGCGAGCTCGTCGCCCGCAAAGGAGCCGGTGGCTTCGTCCTCGTCGTACCCACTCATCAGCACGACACGCGCCCGGCCGCCGATCGCCCGGATCTCGCGGAATACCTCACGCCCACTCATCCCGGGCATCGTCATGTCGAGGAGTACCAGGTCGAGGTCAGCGCTCCGCGCGCGGTACACCTCGAGCCCGCGCGGCCCGTCTTCCGCCACGGTCACCACGCAACCCAGGTGCTTCAGCATGCGTGCGGTGGCGTCGCGTACGGTGACGTCGTCGTCGATCACCAGCACGCGCAGGCCCTGGCTATCGCGCGGCGGTGCGGGCTTCGGCAGGTCGGCCACCTCACCGCGCCGTCCGGCGGGCAACTGAAACCGGAAGGTCGTGCCGCGGCCGGGTTCGCTCTCCATCGTGAGCACCCCTTCGTGGCCGCTGACGATGCCCTGCACCGCCGCCAGGCCCAGCCCGCGCCCGTGCGGCTTGTCGGTGTAGAAGGGGTCGAAGATCCTCTGCTGCACTTCCGGCCGGATTCCGCGGCCCGAGTCGGAGACGTCGAGGCTCACGTACTCCCCGGCCGGCCGCTCGCGCCCGACCATGGCACCGTCGATCGTGTCGCGATCGAGACGGGCCACCCCGGTCGATACGGTGATCGTCCCGCCCGGCTTGTCGATCGCCTCGGCCGCGTTGAGCACCAGGTTCATCAACAGCTGACGGATCTGGGTGACGTCCACCCGCACCAGCGGCAGGTTCAACGCGAGGTCGAAGCGCACCCGCGCGGTGCGCGCGATCGACACGTCCAGCAGCTGCATCATCTCTTCGACGACCGCATTCAGATCGACCTCGGTCACCAGGAAATGCCCCTTCCCGGAGTACGCGAGCATCTGCTTCGCGAGCTCGGCCGCGCGCGCGGCCGTCGTGTCGATCTCCTCGAGGTAGCGACGCACCGGCGAGCCCAGCGGCGCTTCGAGGAGCGCGAGGCTCGCGTTGCCCGTGATCCCCACGAGCAGGTTGTTGAAGTCGTGGGCGATGCCTCCCGCCAGGAGTCCGAGGCTCTCGAGCCGGTGCCCTTCGAGCATGCGCCGCTCTGCGGCCACCCGCTGGTTCTCGGCGTCGCGCGCCTTCATCTCCGCGCCCACCAGCGCCGCAAACAGGCGAAACAGCGAGCGACGCTCGATGCCTTCTTCGATCGGGCGATCGTGGACGACGCCGAGGTGCCCGATCGTCGCTCCCGCTGCGTTCGCAAAGCAGATTCCGAGGTACGACTCGGCACCCACCTCGACCAACCAAGGGTCTTTCGGATAGGCCGCCTGCACGCCGGACCGCACGATGCAGATCTCGTTCTGGTAGACGTGCTCGCAAGGCGTGCCAGCGAGTTCGTAGGTGAAGTTCGACTGGAACGCGCCGGCCTGCCAGAAGACCAACGTGCGTGCGCGTCCCGGGTCGTCCGGTTCGATTTCGGCGGCGAAAGCGCAGCTCATCCCCAGGGTTTCGGTGAGCCCCTGGATGGCCGCCTGCAAGCTCGGGAGGCCGGGCGGTGCGTCGCTGACATCGAGCAGCCGCTCGAGCACCGTGGGGTGGAGTTCTCGCTCGTTCCGGGAGTGCGGCATGGGTGCGTTCCGCGAAGAAGGAAGTGCGAGTCGGCAGGGGACACTCGAAGACTAACCCGACCACGCGGTCGAACCAGCGCCCCTTTTGGAGGGGAGCAAGTGGGCTTGCCCGTCGGTGTGACGCCGCGTCAGTTCCTGTGACCGGAACGCGCGATCAATCCGTGCGGCGTCGTGCGAGCTCGCGCGTGAGCCGCTCCTCGTCGGCGGAGAGCGCAGGCCCGCGCTCGGACGCGTCGAGCTTTCCCGCCGCGTCCCGCGCCATCTTCACACCGTCGTAGGTGATCCACTTCTCGGGCACCACCTCGAGCACGACGCGCAGCGGTGAATCGAGACGCTCCTCGAAAGCGCTCGCGCGGCGCTCGTTGTCCTCGAGGTGGCGCGAGAACCGCGGGTAGAACCACGCTTTCGTCTCCGCGTCCTCGTGGAGGATGCAGCGACCCTTGACCGTGATGCTCTTGCCGGGGCCGAGGGAGGTGCCGGTGCTCGTCACGGTGATGCACACGCGCGGGTCGCGCCGCACGGCCGAGATGCGGTGGCGGTGCCCTCCCGCCGTCAACCAGAAGCGCTCTTCGTGCCAGACGTAGGACATGATCACCGCGACGGGCCAGCCGTCACGCGTGGTCCAGGCGAAGGAGCACTCCTTGTGCTCGGTGAGCAGTGCCTCGCGCGTCGTCGGGTCCAACGGATAGATGGATACGCGCTCGTAGTTGTCGATCGCTTCCGCCATGCGCAGGCCTCCCGCGGAAAGCGAAGCGAACCCACCCGATGGGGGCAAGGTGCACACCGACGGCCCCTGCCCGGCCCGCGGCTATGCTCGGCGCTTGTCGCCCCGCCCTACCCTTCTAGGCCCTGGCCTCGCACGCCCGGCCCGGCTCGCCCTGGTGGCGCTCGGCGTCGGGCTCGCGGCCGCGTGTAGCCCCGGCCTCGACGAACACCTGCGCAGCTACCACGCCGAGGTCTGCCGTTGGACCGACGGTCCGTGCGATCCCGGCGACCCGGTCCTCACGACAGCGCTGCCCGGGCGCCGAAATCGTGTGGTCGAGGTGCCCGCGTCCGAGGTGCGCTTCTTCGACTTTCTGTCGCTCCAGGGTTGCCGGCTGGGCGAACTGGCGGGCTACCGCAACAGCCCGCTGGGACGCGTGATGCCGGCGACGCGCCGCTACCGCTACGAAGCAGAGGTGCACGCTGCGGGTCGCACGTGCCTCGACTCCCTGGAAGACGGCACCCGCGACCGGCTGGCGTCCCTGATCGCGGACAAGGAAGCCGCCCTGCCCCTGCACCGCTGGAACGCAGTGTGGACCAGCGAGGAGTTCGAAGCCTACTGGTCGCTCGCGTCGCCGGTCGGAAGAAGGGCCCCCGCCGACCGCGCCGCGCCACTCCTCGCGCGCGTGACCGTGTTGGCGACCCAACCGCACCACCCGCCCGAGGCGGCCGTGGAGCTCGAAGACCTTGTGGCGCAGCTCGCCCGCACGGCCCCGGTCGGCCCGCGACTGCGGGCGCTCGACGAGGCGCGACACCACTTGTCGCGCGTGGCCCAGCGGCTGGAGGGCTTCCCCGGCGAGGGCTGCCCGGTGCCGGCCGTGCGCCTCGTGCGCACGTTCCAGGGTGCGTACCTCCAGGGCGTGCAGCCCGCGCTCTCGCGCGTCGATCGCGAGGTCGCCGGGTTGGCCGAGCCGCTCGCCGCCCTCGCCGTGGCCCTACCGCCCCCGACTTCGCTTCCCGATGCCATGACGGACTACCTTCGCGAGACGCTGGGTCCGGGCGAGAGCAGTCTGTGGCATCGCTACCGCGAAGCGCTTCGTGTACATGCACGAGCCTGGCAACCCCTGCTGCAGGAATGCGGCGTGCTGCCGGACGCGACGGATCGAGGCTGAACATGGACGACTACTACGCACCGCACCCGCGCCTGCTGCTGGGAGAACCGCTCGTGCTGGCGGGCCACGTCGGGGCGGGCACGGCCGCCACCGCGCGGGCGATGGCGGCGCGCACCGGCTTGCCCTTCTGTGAGGTCGATCGCATGGCGGAGAACGCCGCCGGGCGCTCGCTCGGCCAGGTGCTTTCCGGCGAAGGGCTGGCCGCACTCGCGCGCTATGGATCGCAGGCACTCGACCGCGCGCTCGATCGGCGACCGTGTGCGGTGATCGCGCTCGGGCATACGGCCCTCTCCGACGAAGGACGGGTGCGGCTGCGCGACGAAGCACGGCTCGTCTACCTGCGGCGCCCGACCTCCGTGCTGCTCACGCGCATCCAGGAGCGACTGCGAGTGTCTCCGGGCAGCCTCTTCCAGTTCAGTCTCGGAACGCCCACGTCGGTCGAAGAGCTGGTGCCCTTCTTCGAACCGCGTGAGGAGGTGTTGCGCGAGGCGGACACCGTGGTCGAAGCGGGCGATCGCCATCCCCACGAGATCGCGAGCCAGCTTCTCGACGCCCTCGATCGGATCAGCGCCGTCGACCGGCTCTGAGCGAATCGCGCTCCTGGCAGGGGCAAGGGCGGGCCGCACCGATGCGGAGGTGCGACCCGCGGAGACGACACGTCAGTGGCGTGGGCCAGCGACGCGCCGGGATCCGGGCCAGGACCGACGGAACGAAGGTCCGTACCCCTGCCGTGCCGCCCCCGAACGCCCCTTCATGAGAAGGGACGCTCCACATCGAGCGGCACGTCCGTGGCCGCCAGGCCACGAAGCCGAATCCTCGAACGAACCGAAGGTCGCGCGGAAGCAAGGACACCAGCCAGGTGCGGCAAAGCCTTCCCCCGGGTCGGCTCGGGAGCTTCCTGCACGATGGGATGACAGAGCATCGGTGCGTCCACCCTGCGCACGGCGCGTCTCGCCTTCATCGACTTCGAGGGCGGCGATTCTGCGCCTTCTTCCCGACTTGAAGTCGCGGGGGCGCGGGATCTCGAGAGCGGGAACGCGGAATGCGGGCCCGAAGGTCTCGGGAGTCCCGCACCCCCGCGGCCGCAGCCGCGAGATCTACACAGGAAGTAGTCACACCGGACGGTGGGTGTCAGAGAAATGCAGGGTGCAATCCAACTTGCCCCCTGGATCCCGGGGGCTTCCCGAATTTCTTGCGCGATTTCTGCAGGTGACTTGCCACTCCCCTGCCAGTCCCCTGCCAGGCGACCCCGCCCCGGCTCGACTTCGACAAAGGAGAAGTCCCGTGAATCGTATGCTCGTCTCTGTCCTCACTGTTGCCGCCGTTCTTTGCGCGATCCCGCTCCATGCTGCCTCTCTGGTCGTCTCGACCACGAGGAGCTTTTCCAGCTCGGCCCCCGCGACGCCCGACCTCTACAACCTCGGAACCGATGGGGATTTCCAGAGCCGGTTCTTCTCTCCGTTCGCCGTAGGCGACCTCGCCTGGAGCGACGGCAACCTGCTGATCGGCCACTCGTCGAGCGGAACCATCGCCAAGGTGGACGAACGCGGCGGCCTCGTAGACATCATTCTCACACCGGCGCGTGGAATCGCCGGGCTCGCCGCCGCGAGCAACGGTGATCTGTTCGTCGCCGACACGAGTGGAAACCAGCTCTACCGGCTTTCGAGCACGGGCAGCCTGCTCGACCTGGTCTTCCTGAACCAGAGCGTCTCGGCCCTCGGAATCGACGATCAAGACCGACTCCTCTTCGCCGAGGCCCCGTCGTTCTCGACGCGGCGGATCGTCACCTACGACTTCGATCTCGGCGAGATCTCGTCCTTCGACGCCAACCTCCGGTCACTCTTCGGCCTCGCCTTCATCGACGGCGAGATCTTCGCGACCGGATCGACGGGCTCGAGCTCTTCCTCGAACTCGATGATCAACCGCTTCGACCCGGTCAGCGGCACGCTGCTGGGCTCGGTCGTCGGCCCTTCGGGTGTCACCTCGATCACGGCCCACACGCCCGAACCCGGTACGGCGCTGCTCGTGATCGGTGGTCTCATCGCTCTGGCGCGACGCGGACGGACCCACGCCTAGCCCGAGTTCGAGCGAACCACAGCCGACCCGCCGTCGGGGATGGCGTTCTCCTTCCCCGACGGCGTCGGCAGGGTGATACCCTGGCGCGATGTGCGACTCGGTGGTGGCGCTGGGGGTCGAGACGCGTCGGGGGCACACCCTGTTCGCGAAGAACAGTGATCGGGAGGGCGAGGAGTGTCAGCCCTTCGTCCAGCATCCGGCGGCCCACCACGCCCCGGGATCGACGCTGCTGTGCACCCACATCGAGATCCCCCAGGTGGCCGAGACCTACGCCGTCATGGGTCACTCGCCGTGGTGGGTGTGGGGCCTCGAACACGGCGTCAATGAACATGGCGTCGCGATCGGAAACCACACGGTCTTCTCACGAGAGCCGGTCGAGGAAACGTCCGGTCTGATCGGGATGGACCTCGTCCGCCTTGGTCTAGAGCGCGGTCGCACCGCGCGTGAAGCCCTCGAGGTGATCGCGACGCTGCTCGAGACCCACGGACAGGGGGGCGCGGCACGCGGTCCCGACGGCACCGGCTACCACAACAGCTTCCTGCTCGCCGACCCGGGAAACGCCTGGCAGCTCGAAACCTCGAACCGCCGCTGGGTCGCCCGGCAGCTGCGGCTCGGCGCCGTTTCCAATCACTACGGACTGGGCAACGGGTGGGACATCGCCTCGCGCGACTTCGAGGCCTGGGTGCGCCAGGAAGGCTATTGGCGCGAGCCGTCCCGGGTCGATGTCGCGAACGCACTGCGCAACCCGCACGTCCCTGGGCGTCTTTCCTCCGGTCGCCATCGCCGCTCGCTCGAACAGCTCGAGACCGGACGCGGCAGCCACGATGTCGCCTCGTTCTCTCGCCTGCTGCGCGACCACGACGAGGGCGGACCGGTGTGGAGGGGCCGCGACGCCAACCCGGAGGAAGAGCGCTTCTTCACGCTCTGCGCGCACAGTGATCCGGTCTTTCACACCACGGCCAGTCTCGTGGCCGAGCTGCCTACGCAGCGCCCCTTCGCCTGGCCTGTGTGGATCGGGTTCGGCAGCCCCTGCACGAGTGTGCTGGTGCCGGTCTACCTCGATGCAACGCTGCCCGGCTGTTTCGCGCGCAGCATCGACATGCCCGATGCCCCTGCCCTCTGGCCCCGTTTCAAACGGCTCGAGCTGCTGGCAGCGCGCGATCCAGAACGATCCACGCCGCTGGCACGGGCGGCTTGGCAGCGCTTCGAAGCGTCGGTCGACGAGCCGCGTGAAGACATGGAGCGCGAAGCCCGAGCCGCCCATCTGGCGGGTCAGACCGATCGGGGGCGGGCCATCCTCGACGACTTCGTGGACCGCATGACCGCGGATCTACTCGGCGAGCTCGTGTCCGTGACCGACGCGCTCGGAACCGAGGCCCCGGAGATGGTGGCCTCGCCCTAGGCGGGAGTCAGGCCGTCCGCGCTTCTTCGAGCGCGACCGGGCGACGAACTTTGCGCGCCATCGGGAAATACTCTTCGCGCTGTTCCCACGGAACGCCCAGGGTGCGGAGGATCTTCCGCTTCGTCGCCTGCCGACAGGCGCGCCCCTTTTCGATCGCGTGAATCGTGCGCGCGGAAACCCCGGCCTTCTCGGCGAGGTCGTTCTGGGTCCAGCCCATGGCTTGGCGTGCGGCGCGAATACGATTCATCAGGGGTTCTCGGAGGGCCCTCGGCCCGACGGGGGGAGAGTAGCGCTGGTCGACCCAAGAGACCCGCCTCGGGGTGAATTCAACGCACCCGTGTCGCACTGACGAGAGAAGAATCTTGATGTTTTTCAAATAGTTGAAGGACAGCTGCGCGCCGAATCCCCAAAGGGAGTGACCGAACCTCTTCCCCGCCGGAGAGAATCCCCGAGGCACATAAACCGCGTTCTACACGGTGCTCTACACCGGGTCTGGCCGTTCCTTCGCGACGCGAACCCGGCGCGATTGCCGAGGCGAAGCGGTCTAGAGCGGCACCTCGAGCTGCAGCAATCCGCTGTGGACCTGGCGCCCGTTGGCCAGGTAACCGCGGTAACGCAGCCCCACCAGCACACCGGATCGATAGGGCTGAAAGGTCGTCCCCAGCTGAACGAGGACACCCTGGTCCCCGTCTTCGGCCTCGACTTCGAAGGGAGCCGCGCCAGGCGCGGCGGCGAGCTGCGCCTCGATGTCGCGATCCGCGTCCTGCCACGTCGAGTGCCAGCGGGCGTCGAGCTCCGCCCGCCAGACGCCGACACTCCACTCGAGGTAACGCCCCAGGTACGCGAAGCGCGTCAGCTGGGTACTCAGCCGGACGCCTGCCGTGGTTGCGAGCACGCCGTGGCTACGCGCGTCGACGCGCAGGGCGGCCGCACCGCCCCCACTCTCGGTCACCCGATCTTCGCGCAGCCAGGTGTACTCCACGGACCCGATCGGCTCGATGTCGAGACCGGCCATGAGCGGGAACGCGGCGCCCCCCTCGAGGCGCGCCAACACCCGGTCACTGTCGAAGTCGCCGCTCGCCGTGCTCACCAGGTTGCCGACGCGGATGTCGCGGTCCTGATCGTGGAATCCGTGGCCGTAGCCGACGACGCCCCGGACGTGGCCGTTCGCGATGGCCAGTCGCGCCGCCACGCCCAGCTCGAGGCTCGAGAACTCGCCGTCGCCGACGTCGTCCACTTCGAGCGTGCCGAAGGTCCCGCCGAGGTATCCCGAGACCACCCAGGGCCCGAGGCGCCGGTCGACGCCCAGCGCGATCCCTCCGCCTGCGTGGTCGTAGTCGATGTGACCGCGGTCGCCGTCGCGGTTGCCGAGGCTGCCGACGGCGGCGACCCAAGGCTCCCAAGCCGATTCGGCGCAGGGAGACGACGCGATCTCAGGAGGCGACGCCTGCAGCGTGACGGGTTCACAGCGGGGTTCGCGTCCGGACACCACGTCGGCGACGGCGCGCGCCATCCACAAGTTGGCGCTCGTGTGCGCGTCGTAGGCTTCGGGGCTGAAGCTCGCGAGCGCATCGCCGAAGGCTGCGATGCCCAGCATGTCCAGCTGGGCGAGGAGATTACCGAGCGAGCCCGTGGGCGCCGAAGCGAGCGCGGCATCGAGGGCCTGGGCGACGGCGCTCGCATTCGGCGTGGTGGCCGCGCTGGCGTAAGGGTTGCGGGTGACCTGAAGTGACAGCTCGTTCGGCATCAGCGAGACGAGGTCGAAGTCGAGCACCGCGGTGTTGGCGGGCAGGCCGTCGACGCCGAAGCTGCCGATCAGGGTCCCCGCACGCACCAGGGGGAACACCGAGCCCGACGCGAGCGGGTTGGCCGGACTGAGGCGGAGCCGCGCGCCGCTGCCGATGTTGAGCGTGCCCGAGGTGTCGAAGACACCGCTCGTTCCGAGCGGATCCAGCGCGATGTCGAGGGTCGACCCGTCGTCGAGGGTGACGTCGCCGTTGACGGTCACCGGGCCACGCACCGCAACCACCGATCCCGTCTCGAAGGTGCTTCCGCCCGAGAAGGTGCCCGTGTTCGAGAGCGCCCAGGTTCCGGAAGAGACGGTGAGCGTTTCGAAGCCCGTCGCAGTCGACAGGTCGAAGCTGCCTTCGCCGATGCCCGCACCGAGTTCGAGGGCATCGGTTCCTGCGCCCCCATCGATCATGCCGGTGGTGGTGGCGCCGGTCTGGAGCATGAACTGGTCGTTCCCACCGAGGAGCAACACGTTGCCCGTGATGGTGCCGCCGTGGGTGACGGTCTCGATGCCGGCGCTTCCCAGCACGGCCGGGCCCGAGACTCCTTCGATCGTTCCGGCGGCGTTGTTCGTGAGTACGTTGTCGGTCGCCCCGGCGTCCGCGCCAGAGAACGCGACCCCGACTGCGTCGCCGCGGATCGTGCCCGAGTTGATGATCGTGTTGCCGGTCCCCCCGGCACTCCCCGCGATCACGCCGACGCCTCCGGTGCCCGTCGCCTCGAGGGGCCCCGAATTGGTGAAGGTGTTGGAATCGAGCATGCGGACGCCGATGCCGCCGTTCCCCGAGACGAAGATGCCATCGGGGGGCGTGCTGGGAGCGGGGCTGTTCACGAACGTGTTGCCGTCTCCGGCATCGATGCCGACCCCGGTGCCGCCGGTGATGGAGATCTCACCGAAGTTGCCGCCGTTGACGTTGTCGTCGCCCATACGGACGCCCACGCCGCCCGGCGCCGAGATGGTGATGGTGCCGGAGCGGTCGTTGCCCACCGCAGCGTTTGCGTTGCCGGCGAGCACGCCGATGCTGTTGGCACCGTCGAGGGTGAGGTCGCCGTTGTTCACCACGAGCGCGTTGTCGTTGCCCCCCACGATGCCGCGACTGTCGTCGCCCGACAGCTGGATGCTCCCCGAGCCGGTCGCGTCGGTATCGTTCGCGACCACGTTGTCGGTATCGCCCACGCGCAGCCCGATCGCTCCTGCTTGGGTCGAGGTGATCATCCCGAGATTGCGGAGGGTGCTCTCCTGCATCATCGCGGCGTCGCCGTTGCCCGCGTCGACGCCCACCGTGTTCGCGGCGTTCAGGTTCAGCGTGGCGCCGTTCTCGATCCTGACCGTGTTGTCGTTCGCGCCGTCGCCCACGACGATCGCGCGACCGCCCGCGGCGTCGATCGTGACCTCACCACCGCTCTGCACGGTCACCGTGCTGCCGTTGTTCAGCACGATCGTGTCCGGGTTGGCGCCGTTCGTGACCGTCGCGCCGTTCAGCACGTTGAGCGTGAGATCGTCGGTCGCGCCGGCGTTGTAGCCGTCGGGATCGGCGCCGTCGCAGTCGATGGTGGTGGCCATCATCATGTTGGGCGCACACTGGGCCTCTACCGGCTCGCTCGAAGCCAGGAGGGAAACCACTGTCAGCGCCAGGAGCCAGGCAAACCGGTCGATCGAGGGGCGCAGCGTGTCTCTCCCCACCCCCCGGTGGCTCGCGACGGGGTGCGGCGTGGCCGCACCCGACCCTGGCGAGAGCCAAGGCCGAACACCGTTCTAACATGCCGGCGGCATTGGAGGAAGTCCCTGATTTCGCAGGGCTCCTGGGCTCTGGGGAGGGCGCCGAAGGCGCTGCTGGGAGCGTCAGGAGACGCGCGTCGCCGTTTCGGGAGCCGCTTCGTCGGCCCTTGGCTCGAGCTCGAAATCGCGGATTCGGCGCCAGACGACCCACACGATGCCGCCCACGAGCGCCACCGGCAGGACGCTCAGGAACAGCGTCGTCACGATGAAGGCCGTCCTGCTCTCTTCGCCGCCGCCGTAGCAGACGGCGCATGCCGAGGCGGCGTCGGGCGCGAGCGCCCAGATGGCGAGCAGGAAGAGCGCGAGGAGCGAGCGCATCAGGTGTAGACCAACACGTAGAGGACGGGCCAGAGCCCCACCACGAAGAGCCAGAAGATCTGCGCCGCCGAGAAGCGGCTGGCCGACAGGAAGCCGCTCTGGAGGCGCCAGAAGGCATGGCCCAGAAGCGCCAGACCGATCACGGCGTGCAGCGCGTGCATGCCCACGATCAGGTAGAAGAAGCTGCCGTGATTGCTGGAGGTGATCGTGAGGCCCTGGGTCAGCATCAGCGCCCACTCGTAGCCCTGGAAGAGCACGAAGAAGGTGCCGAGGCCCATGGCGATCGCCAGGGGTCGCAGCGCGCTCGCGGGCGTCTCTTCGAAGGCGCGCTTCGCGCGCCACAGGAACACGCCGCTCACGAGCAGCGCGACCGTGTTGAAGGCGGTCTCTTCGACGGGCAGCCGCGGCTGGCCCGGCGGCGGCCAGGCGCCGGTCGAGCTCGCCTTCACGATCAGGAAGGCGCTGATCAGGCCCGCGAACATCATCGCCTCGGTGACGACGAAGATGCTCATTCCGAGCACGGCGCTGGGCAGCGCCGGCGGCGGGCGGGGATCACTGATGACGCGGAGGTCGGCGGAGGAACGGGCCATGGGGAATGGCTTCCAGAATCCGCTGGCTCTCCGGGAGACCCGGAGCGGACCGAAGGCTTGGCGCCGAGGCGCCGCCTAGTGGGGTTGGACGCTGCTCTCCTGGGCGACGAAGGGCTTCACCCAGTTGTCACCCTCCCACTTCATCACGTCGGGAGCCACCGCCGTGAAGAAGAGGAACATGAAGACGAGCATAGTGGCCAGCAGGTAGATCACCCATCGCGCCTCGATGTTGAGGTGCATGAAGTGCTTGCAGACCAGGAAGGCCTTCACGATCGCCACGCCGAAGGCGGTGATCAGGGTGAGCCACCAGATCTCGGCGAACGGGCCCACGACGCTGACGACCAGCAGAACCAGCAGCGTGTAGTAGATCTTCCAGTAGTGAGAGTCGTCGTGATGTGCGGCTTCGGACATGGCTTGCCTCGTCTCAGCTACTTGGCGATGTAGAGAAGGGGAAAGAGGAAGATCCAGACGACGTCGACGAAGTGCCAGTAGATCCCGATCAGCTCCACCCGGTGGAGCTCGAGGTTCTTCGCCGCGTCCTTGGCCACGATGAGCATGATGATCGCGCCCGCGATGACGTGCAGGGCGTGGATGCCGGCTGCCGTGTAGTAGAACGACCAGAAGGTGTTCGACTGCAGCGTGTAGCCGTGGCTGATCTCCGTGTACCACTCGAAGGCCTTCACGCAGATGAACATCACCGCACCGAGGCAGGTCACGTAGAGCAGCTTCGCTGCCCGCTTCCCATCGCCCCGCTCGGCTGCCTGGTGGGCGAGCACGGCCGAGAGGCTCGAGGAGAGCAGCACCAGCGTGTTGAAACCGCCGATGCGCCAGTCGGTCACGGCCGCCTGGTCCGCCCACTCGGGGTGCGCGAATCGCTGCATGATGTAGGAGGCCAAGAGGCCTCCGAAGATCACGATTTCCGAGGCCACCACCCACCAGACGGCGAGCCGTCCAGTGGGGATCCCGGTAGCACTGCGGGTGTTGGCAATGGGTCGCATGATCGTATGGGCTTCCTAGTTGGGTTCGTTCTGCGGCCAGAAGTCCTTGTCGCGGCCGGGCACCTGATACTCGTAGGGGCCGCGATAGACCGTCGGCAGCTCCTTCCAGTTGCCGTGACCCGGGGGCGACTCGGTCGTCCACTCGAGCGTCGTCGAGTTCCACGGGTTCGGCCCCGCGTCCTTCCCCTTCCGCAGGCTCATGAAGAAGTTGTAGATGAACACGAACTGGAAGAGCAGCATGATCACCAGCGACACGGTCGCGAACACGCGGACGTCCTGGTACTGCGCCAACTCGGGGTACTGGGTGAAGTCATGGATGCGGCGGTGCTGGCCGGCCGCGCCCAGTACGAAGAGTGGGATGAAGATGCAATTGAAGGGGATGATCGTTCCCCAGAAGTGAATCTTCCCCAGCGTGTCGTTCATCATCTTCCCGAACATCTTCGGGTACCAGAACGTCACGCCCGCGTAGACCCCGATGATCGCGATCGGGAAGAACGTGTAGTGGAAGTGGGCCAGCACGAAGTAGGTGTCGTGGAAGTAGATGTCCGCGCCACTCGCGCCCAGGAAGATGCCCGTGACACCGCCGATCAGGAACTCGGCGATGAACGCCAGGGCCCAGAGCATGGGTGTCTTCAGGCGGATGTCACCGCCGTAGAGTGTCGCGATGTAGACGAACATCATCTCGGCGATGGGAATCGAGATGAGCAGCGTCGTGATCGTGAAGACGTGGGCCATGCGGGGATCGATGCCCGCGATGAACTGGTGGTGCGCCCACACCGTGAAGCTGAGGACGCCGGTGCCGAAGGTGGTGTAGAGCACCGTGCGGTAGGCGAAGAGCTTCTTGCGCGCGAACACGCACATCACCTCGGCGGTGATGCCCGTGGCCGGCAGCAGCACGACGTAGACCTCGGGGTGCCCGAAGAACCAGAAGAGGTGCTGCCAGAGGATCGGATCGCCACCCGCGTTCGGATCGAAGAAGTGGGTGCCGAGGTTCTGGTCCATGAAGAGCATGATCGCGCCGGCGATCAGGGGCCCGACCGAAGCCATGAACAGGATGCTCGCGACCACGATCATCCAGACCACCATCGGAATGTCGTACAGCTTCATCCCCGGGGCCCGCGAGTTCATCGCGGTGGTGACGAAGTTGATGCCGCCGATCAGGAACGCCACGAACTCGAGTGCGACGGCTGTGATCCATAACGACGACCCGAGTGGTGTCAGGCTGTATTCGTGTTTCGCCGAGAGCGGCGGGTAGGACGTCCAGGCGCCTCCGAAGCCCCCGTTCTCTACGACGAAGGACGCCAGCAAGACGACCGCCGAAAGCAGGAAGATCTGATAGCTGAGCCGATTCAGCTTCGGGAAGACCATGTCGTCGCAGCCGATCATCAGCGGGATCAGGAAGTTCCCGAAGGCCGCGATCAACACGGGCATGGCCACCCAGAAGATCATGATCGCGCCGTGGTTGGTGATCAGCGCGTTGTATTCCGCCGGCGTGACGATTCCCCAGAAGGGCACGTCCATGCCGGGGAAGGCCAGCTGCATGCGGAAGGCGTAGGCGAAGAAACCGCCGATGAGCGCCATGAACATGCCCGTGAACATGTATTGCATGCCGATCATCTTGTGGTCGGTGGAGAAGACGTACTTGCTCCAGAACGTCTCTTCGTGGTGGTGGTCGTGGCCGTGGTCGTCGCCCGCGTGGGTCCCGACGTCGATGGTCTCCGCCATAGCTTCCCTCTCCGGTCCTTCGCTCGCGCTAGTTGGCCGACGCGATCGACGCGACCGGTGAATTCTCGTGCATCCAGGAGGCGTGCTCGGCCGCCGACTGGACCTTGATCCGGGCCCTCATCACTCCGTGGCCGATTCCACAGATCTCGGCGCACTGGATGTCCCACTCGCCCGTCTTCGTCGCCTTCCACCAGCCGCTGATGATGCGGCCGGGGATGGCGTCCTGCTTCAGGCGGAACACCGGCACGGAGAAGTCGTGCAGCACGTCGCGCGACTCGAGCTGGAAGTGATAGACCTTCCCGACCTCGGTATTCAGCGACTCGACGGTCTTGATGTCGTCGGCGGTGTCGAGCTCCCCGTCCGGGCCGGGGTGAACGAAGCTCCAGGCCCACTGCTGACCGATGATGCGCACGGTGGCGTCGGCCGGCGGCAGCGTCTGCTTCACGTCCACCCACACCCGGACGGCGCCGATGATGATGAATATGTCGCAGACCAGGACGAGGAAGTGCGGGATCGTGATGAAGCGCTTCTGATGCTTCTCCTCGCCCGTGATGTACTCGCCCTTGTGACCTTCGCGGTGGCGGAACTTGAAGATCAGGTAGAAGAAGACGAACTCCGCTACGAGGAACCAGACACCCACGAACCAGGCGATCAGATTGATCAGCCCGTCGATGTCGCCCGCGTAGGTGGAGACCTGCTCGAGATAGCGCTCGATCACCGCGTGCTCCTACAGAATGAAGATGAACACCACGGCGCAGAACGCCGCGATGCCAGCAATGCTGACGACGAAGGTGCGTGTGGCGAGCTCGTCGGGCTCGTAGGCCTTGCCCATGCTTCGGGCTCCTTGGGGGTCGGGAATTCGTTTGGGTGGAAGGGGCGCTACTCGCCGGAGAGCGTCCCGATGTAGGCGATCACGTCGAGCATCTGCTGCTCGTCGGCCAGGGTCATCGACATCGGCCGCATCAGCGCGCCAGTCGTGTCGAGCGGGTTGGTGCCGCGGATGCCGGCCTTGAAGGCCTTCAACGCCCACAGCTGGTACCAGTCGCTCATGCCCGCGAGCGGCGGGGCGTTGAGGGCCTGGTTCCCCTGGCCGTTCTGGCCGTGGCAGGCGGTGCAGGGCAGGTACTTCGCCTTGCCAGCCTCGGGGTCTCCCCCTTCGAGGATGGCTACGGGCTCCGCCTTTTCCATGTTGGCCACGAACTCAGCGACGGCGACGACGTCGCTGTCCTGCTTCAGCCACAACGACATCGGGCGCATGCGCATGCCCGGAATGTCGTCGAAATGGGTGCCGCGGGCGCCGTTCTTGAACTTCTTGAGCTGACCCTCGACGAACCACTGGGGCAGACCGGCGATCGACGGTGCCAGGGCCATCGGATTGCCGGCGCCGTTCTCGCCGTGGCACTGGGCGCAGAGCGCGTAGAGCTTCTCACCGCGCTCGGGGTCGACGGCCACCGCCGCGGCGGTCTCGTCCTGGGCATTCGCGTCGACGGGGGCACTCAGCTGGGTGGCCGCCAGGGCCAGGCCGAGGAGAGCCGCGACTCCGAGAGCACGGGAGGCGTGGCGCACCAAGGTCGCGTTCGTTCGGTTCATCCGCTCCAACCGATCTAGCGCCACGCTCGGACCGAGCGCCGCGCCCCTCTCCCGTTTCGGGTGGGGCCGCACTCGAGCGTCGAGACCGTGACGTGTTGGCGTGACGTATTGGGTTCGATGGCCCGGGCGGGCTCGCCCGGAGCTATCGGCAAGGGCCGTCCGACGCACGAGGTCTGCGGTCGGGGGCGTTTGCGCAGGGACGGGTAGCCCACCGGCCGGACGCGTTCAAGGCCGTTTCAGCACTGATCCGGTGCGGTTTTCCCTAGACAAACCCAGGGTTTGCGCCGGAATCGAGGGACCGTCGCGGGCGCCTGGGCCGGCCTGCGGAGCGGGTCCGAAAAGTGACTCGGGTTCGCGTGTCCCAGGCCCCGGAAAGCGCGCTCAGGGGCCCGGATTGAAGGGGTAGAGCAGCAGATAGATCGCCACGCCGGTGACCGAGACGTACATCCAGATCGGCCAGGCGATCCGGGCCAGGCGGCGGTGACGGTCGATCTCGCCGCGCAGGCCGTAGCGGATCAGCATCAAGGCAAATACGGGGACGGTCATCGCGAGGAGGACGTGGCTCGCCAGGAAAACCAGGTAGGCGGCCTTGGCGAGCCCCTCGGCGTGGAAGGTCGTGTTCTCGAAGTTCCGCCCGATCTTGTGGGCCAGGTAGCAGGCCAGGAACACGGCCGAGACGCCGAATGCGCTGATCATCGTGCGCTTGTGGGCTTCGATCTGACCAGCCCGGATGAGCGCGCGCCCGCGCAGCAGCAGCACGGTGGCCACCGCGTTCAGACACGCGTTCAGCGTGGGCAGGAAGGGGACGTCCATCTCGCTCGGTGCCCGCGTCTACCCGGATCCGGCGAGCGCAGCCGCCTGCTCGGGCGATACGCACTGGATCACGACCGTATCCGCGAGGCCAGCTTCGCGGTGGACGTGGAGATCGCGGTAGGCCTCGCTCGAGACCATCCCGATGAAGGCGTCGATGCTCGGGTATTCGATGATCGCGGCGACTTCCCAGCGGAGTTCGCCGTCTCCGGCGGCCAGCGTGTTGCACCTTCCATAATAGATAGGGCGCCCGCCGAGCCCGAGGATCAGCTTCGTGACGCCGGCGCCGTAGAGCCCGTAGGCCTCCTCGCCCGCGAGGTCGCTCTCGCGCCCGTCGGCGTAGGCCGCTTTCTCGTGGAAGCGCAGCAGGTTGAGCATCACGACGGGTCCTTCCTTCGGACTCCGGCCGCGCAGCGACGCGAGATCGGTCTCGCTGGGGGCGTCGGGGGGCATCGGTGGACCTCGGCAGAGGGCGCGGGGGCGCTGCGGCGCCCGGGGGAGCCGCGAGTCGCCCGGGGCGCGCGTCGGGCGCGGGGCGAAATCTGGGGTGGACGAGGGGATTCGAACCCCCGGCCTCCGGAACCACAATCCGGCGCTCTAACCAACTGAGCTACGCCCACCGCAGGAGGGGCAAATTATCACCCTGCTTGTGGCTCCGCATCCGCTCCGCGGATGCTGCGCGCCGAGTGGGCGCCGGCGGTGACACGGGGAAACCCGAGGTCTGCAGGGATGGGAGCGGCTTGCTCGGTTTGGTGCCGTGCTCGATGCGGGCACTCCCAGCTCGCGGGCGTTGGGGTGGCGCCGCCGAGGACGGCGCCGCGTTCGCTACGCAAACGGGGGGTGGGGGCGGACTGCTACCCTGGGCTTGCGCGCCCCGGTAGCTCAGTTGGATAGAGCAGCTGCCTTCTAAGCAGCGGGTCGGGGGTTCGATTCCTCCCCGGGGCGCCAGCAAGACCAACCGCTTACCGCACCCAGCCTTGCGCGAACGAGCAAACTGACGGCCTAGTGACCGCCTAGGCCCCTTCGCCGAGATGGTCGAGTGCCTGCATCGCCGGTGCCGCGGCCGACATGGCCGCACCGACCGCGAGCCCTGTTTCGGCTCGCCCCCTCCCCCCCCCGTTTCATCGAAGAAAGCCGGAGGGCGCTCTCCCCCTCGCACCTCGGATCGAGGGATCAAGTGCCTGCGTCTTCGGCGCGAGGTGGAGGCTCACGAGCCAGGTCTACTTGGCGTCGTGCCATATCGGCGAGGTCCACGCCATCTCCTGGATGGTCTGAGGATACGAGCCATCGCTGCATACCTCGGGGCGCTCTTCTGCGGGAACTCGAGCGCAGTCGTAGGCGCTCCAACGAGCCGATGGATTCTCCACAACGCGGAGGTAGTAGTACGCTGACTGTAAGGGGTTGAAGCCCTCATCGCGGTAGACCGCACACAGACTGTCGTGCCCCACGCCTTTCCGAGCCTGCGTCGCGGGGTCGACCGTCGCCCCGTTCGAGCCACCGGCGATCACGGTCACGCTGGTTCGGCGCCCGCCTGCTTCATCGATCCAACCCTTGACAAGCTGCAACTGCTGGAGCGGGACGCCCATGGCGGAAGGGTCCCTATTGGCGACCGCGACAAAGACCGGCTTTCGATCAGCCGCGGACTCCGTCGGGAGGTCGCCACCCATTGGCACACCTCGTTCATACCCCACCTCAACGAGATCACCGCGTTCGCACAGATCTGCCGGGTAGTCCCATCCACCAAAGAAGCGTGGCGTGATGCGTGGGCCAGACGTACCAAAGGTCTCCCGACGCAGCATCGCTTCGAAGATCGCGTCCCTCGAGTTCTCAACGGCCCAGACGCCAGCAAGACCACCAGGATTGCCATCGATGCCGCTGGTGAGGAGGCCAGGCTGCAGGCGTTCTTCCGGCGTTGACTCAACGGACACGTGCCCGCGCCAGTCTGACTCAGACACCGCCCCAGGTGTCGCAACATGCGTATCGGTCGACGCGACGACACCGAGTTTGACCGAGTTGAGACCGATCTCCCTGGCCTGCTCCAACCCGACGAGAAGCCCCGAGCGCAAGTAGTCCGTGGGGCCAACGCATCCCGCACCGACCATTCCGTTGGCACCGACCTCGCCAAGGCAATCTCTGGTCACCTCACGTGTTTCCGTAACCAACACGGTCCCATCTTCTCCTACCTCTGTGATCCCGTAGGTCTCTTCGCGCCCCAGAAAGCGAACGGCTTCGACATCGCAAAGCTCATCGGGCTCCCCGAAAACGCTTGGCAGGCCGTTGATGCACTCTGAAGATCCCTTGTGCTGAAAGATCTCCATCAGAGGCTCTCGGCGAAGGCGCGTTTCAGCGTAGGCTTGGCGATTCTCGATCGTGGGCCGCAGCCGCAGGTAGGGTGCCATTCGCCCATTGGCGAGGTTGGAGTTGTGGGGGATCGTGAGGTATTCGCAGCCGTCCTCGACCCGACAAGCCTCATCGAGTTTCTCCCAAAGCGCGCTGTCGTAGGGCGCCTCGATGTAGGAGACCGGGAGCAACGGCACGCGACCACTCCGAAAGATCACGTTGCGGTGGTAGTTCGATAGACTCGGCGTGCCTGTGTACTCGTAGGCCTTGAACGTGGTGAATTCGCACGCGGGAGTCCGATCGTACGCGGCCTCGGCCGCTGCCCCTATCCGGTGCCATGGATCTCGAGCCCAGTCACGGCACAGCTGCCCGCTGTCGCCACAGACCTGAGGAACGCGAACGGGCTCCTCGCTGGCCACCACGGTCCCGAAGAGCGTCATGCTCGTGCGCTCGCTCTCTCGTGTCTTTTTGCAGAACGGAGTGTCGTAGCGCGGCGAACCCGGCTCACGACATAGGCGCCGCTCTCCGAGGAACTCTGCGTGATCGGTCACCGCCAGGAAGTCGAGTGGACGATCGATTGCATAGGAACCGGCGGGCTTCCCATCTACGATCGGCCAGAAATCAATCGGGACGCCGCGTGCAAACCCATAGGCATCCTCGGGCGTCGCTGAAATCGTGTTGGCAGCCGCATCGAATGAGAACATCGTGTGGACGTGGAGATCGCCAAAGAGCGGAATCCGATTTCGCGTCCTATGCGCACACGGTTCGCGTTCCTCCGTGTACCGCACGAGCTCGTCGGCACTGCGCAAAGATCCCGAGTCCTCCTGATTCGGTGGGTCATCTGCGAGTGAGAAACACGAGATCCAGGCCAGGCAAAGCACGCCGCAACCGGATCGCCTCGCGAGGTGAGCGAGATCGCGGGAAGGGAATCGCATGGGTTCAGCAAGCCTCTCGAGGCGTCAGTCGTCGACTCATCCAACACGGTGGAGCGACGAGCCTTGTTGATGGAAACTCGTGAGTCTCGGTCCCAGATCCGCGTGCCGCGCAACAGCTCGTGCCACGAACAACGGCATTTTTCCGAATCCGAGGTCGACCGCTCGCTCATTACGCCTTTCGAGGGCCACAGTTCCCCGCTCCAATAGCCCAGAGGTCCGCCTGCGCAGCCTCAGTGGCCAAACTGCCCGCTTGAGCGCTCGAAACGGCCACATGCCGGCGAGAAATGGCCCCGCGTAGCGCAAGGAAACGTCGCACTCGGCGCTGGGCCTCAGGCGACGAGATGTGACCTGATTCGATTGCTGGGATCGGAAAGGCCTGGGCAGCATCGCCACCCAGGCCTTTCGATCGATCTTCGCGATAGAAAGCGTCGGTGCTCTTTGACTAGCCGCGACGTCGCGCCGCCACGTGGAGCGCGAGCACGCCGAGTACGCCCATCGCGAACAGGGCCGTGCGCCCCGGCTCGGGCAGGAAGTCGAAGCGCACCGTCCCCGTCCCACCGAAGTAGAGGTTGGCTGCGCCGCCCAGGAACGGGATCAGGTTCGCCGTCCAAGGCGAAACCAACAGCAGCGTTCCCATGCTCGAGGACGCGCCCGTGCGGTTGTCGCCGCCCGTCTGCGAGCGGATGGTGATGAACTGACCGCCGTTGTCCTCGGCCTTTACCATGCCCGTCGTGAATCGGGCGTTCCAGATGCGGAGGGTGACCGGCGCCACGCCCATCGTCGCGAGGTTCGTGAATAGGCCCGACTGGGTCACGAGCTGGGTGTTCACCGCTTCATTGTGTCCGATCTTTCGGGGTCCCGAGAGCCAGTAACCGGAGATCACGACGCCGGGCGCGGCGTTCACGGCCAGGTTGACACGGCCGCCACCCGAAGCGCGCCAGCCGCCACCGAAAGTGTTCAGACCGGCGGTGCCCATGATCGTCTGCATCGGCGAGAACACCGTGGGGACCATGAACGTGAAGTTGCCAGGTCCACCGCCCGCGCGGAGATGATGCGACTCGAGACCCATGGTCGTGACCATGAAATTCATCTTGCCCATCGCCGTGGTGGTGGTGGTGATCGCGTTGTCGGCCGGGCCCGTCAGGCGGGCGAAACCCGTGCGGCCCGCGAGGATCGCAGGTAGGAACGCCGTCGGAAACGCGAGGATGCAGGTGCTCGACGCGTACTGGGGGAAGCCGTTGTCCCCCGCCATCCCGGGGCGCGCCATGATCGTCGTGTTCCCCGTTGTGGGACCCGGATCCCCGTACTTGAACGGACGAACCGCCATCAGCGACCGCGGTGCCACGGTACCGATCTCCGCAAAGCCATTCGCGGGTAGCGAAGCGTTCAGGTGGGGCTGCAATCCCATGTTGCAACCGGGAATTCCATTCGGCGAGACATCGACTGTCGCCGGATTCCCGCCATCTCCGAGTCCAGCGGTGGCGGTGGCATCGAACTCTACGACTGCCGCAGTCGCAGGGGAGCCAATTCCTGCGGCGGCCAGGCTCAAGACAACAAGTGCCGCGGTCCTCGTCAGTAACCTCTGGGTCCTCATTCGCGTTCTCCTTCTCGGAAATACGAAATGAACTGTCGACCTTGGACCGAACTTCGGCCCGCTGGTCGGTTCATTTCGAGAACTCGTTGAACCGTCTCCCGTTCCTAGGGACCCAGGGACGGCCTGATTGCGGATCCGGGAGGCGCGCGAAACCGGCCGGCTACGCGCGATGACCGGCTCCCCCCGGTTCCATCGGCTGATGTGGCGGGCAGACGCGCATTGGAGCGGCGCGCCCATCTCCATCCCTCCCTCCCTGGAAGTAGTTGCGATTCAGCGGAAGCAGGCCGCAGCGATCGCCGTTCGCCGATCGGATCGTCGTAGTGAAATCCAATCGTTGGAGCGTTCGCCGGAACCGACTCGAGCGACGAGACCGCCGCATCGTCTTCGAAAGCGCGGATCCTCGTCTTTCGGATTCGCAAGATTCCGAGATCATGCGGCTGGGCTCGCCTCTTCCTACTGGAGGCATTTCAGGTACGGAGTTCGGGAGTTTGCGTCCGCAGTTGCCAATGATCCGTCCGTCCGGCGTAGACCCGAGGCTGCCCGATCGGTTGCAGGTGGGCTCTCCAATTCCGAAATCGCGCCGATCAGGAGGCCGCTCCAGGTCGCTTCGATCTGCAGACCGTCCGTCACGGTTCTCTCCGCGGGTCTCGTGACTTCTGACAACGCGCGGTGGACCCTTTTCGGATGAGGGGGTCTTGCGGATGCGATCGGTGAGCGGCGCAATCAGCTCTCCTCACCTAACGCGCCTTGTCGTGCTTCGGCGCAGCCCTTGGGGCTCTCCATCGAGGAGTCGCGGAGCCGAGGCGATCCAGTAACGTGAGCCTAGCGGCGCCGGGCCTTGCCGGATCACGAGGCAAGGCTTGGCCCGGCAGACGTAGACTATCGATTCGAGGTCATGCCGTGGAAGCAGGTAGCCAGGTTGAGGCATTACACGTGAGAGAGACGGTCGAGGGATGCGGCCGGCTGCTGCCTCGGAAGTCGTTCGACAAGGTTACGCTCCAGCTGCTTTCGCCGGGTCCGTACGAATCCGAATTCTCGCTCGAACGCGACTGTGTGATGATCACGCTGGGAGTGTCCACCTGCGTGATGTCCATCAACGGAAATCGGTCACGCAAGAGCCGCGTCTCCACTGGGACGATCGATTTCTATCCCGCGGGAACCACCATCTGGGCACGATCCATCCAGCACGTTGGAGACACGATCTGCTTGCATGTACACCCCACGATGCGAGACGAGTTCGAGCAAGCGGGCTCGATCCGCGCGCTGGAAGAACCGCACCGAATGTCTAGTGCCGACGCCGCCACGTTGGCTCACATCGCGCGCCGCATCTCCTATTCTGATGACTCTCTCGACCACCTCGCTACTGAATCCGTGGCGATACTCGCGCTGAGCACGATTCTTCGTGGGGGCCGATTCGAAGCTCCCTTCTCATGCGACACGACGCACAAGAGGGGCATCTCGGAAGTGCTCGACTACATCGCCGCTCACTTCAGCGAGCCTCTGAGCCTCGACGATCTCGCGCAGGTTGCTGAGTTGAGCCGCTTCCAGTTCTCGCGCACGTTTCACGAAGAGATCGGCATGTCACCCTATCAATACGTGCTCGAACGCCGTCTCTCGAATGCACGTGAACTCTTGGCCAACGGCGATGATCCGTTGGCCGATGTAGCCCTTGCGTCAGGATTCTCTTCGCAGTCCCACATGACGGACCATTTCTCTAGGAAGTTGGGGGTAACTCCGGCTCGCTTTCGCCGTGCGACGCGCTCTTCGGAGCACTAGGTCCCGGAGTCGCCAATCGAGTTCGCGAACCCGCTGCTCTCCGTTGGAGGAAAGTGGTCAAGAGGGGTTCAGGAGGATCTTGCGCTGGCCCTGAGTGATCTGTAGCGGGCGCTCTCCCGTTGATTGCCTGGTCCAGCCGCCGGTCGCGCCCCTGGACAGAGCGCGAGTTCGTCCTCGAGGCTGAGTCGAATCCCGAATATTGCTCGGCGCCTGCGGCCTCGGGTAGGCGAGACTCAGAGAGAAATCGGCGGTTGATAGGCGATAGGCGCAGGAGCGACAATGCCCGAGCACTCACCGGCCGCCGCCCGTGGCCGCGTCCCGTGAGGATATCGATCGAGTTGTCACTCATGCATAGGTAAGCGGGAGGAACGATGAAGATCCTGTCTCGGTTCTGGATGGTCACGCTCGCGTTCTTGGTGTCCGCGCCCGGCTGGACGCCCGCTCACGCCAACGGCCCGCTCGTCTTGAGTGAGACGGAACCCAATGGCTCCCAGGCCACGGCGAATGCGGTGGTGGGCTTCGGAAGCGCAGCCAACCCCGAGGCCGATGTCGCGGGCTCGATCGGCGGCGGAGACGAGGACTATTTCACCGTCGATCTCGCCGTGAGCGACGTGTTCGTCGCCCGGGTCTCAGGCGACGCCAGTGAAGTGACTCTGTTTGATGTCGCAGGCGCGGAGGTGATGGGTTCGCGCTTCGACAGGACCCCTCTGCTGCCTCCGGGCTCCCCGTTGGACGAGGACGGAAACGCGTCGGTCTTCTTCGTCGTGCGCCACCCGGGCACCTACGCGGTTCGCGTGAGCGACGGCGCCGGCGGGGCCTACGAACTCGGGTTGCGCGCGTTCCGCGCTCCGCTCGAGTCCGCCGCCCCCGCCTCGGTCCAGACGATATGGGTCGACTTCAACGGAGCCACCGTAGATCCCGACGCCTTCCTCGTGGGGGACGAGGGCATCGTCGAGCCATTGGTCAATCTCTTGCCTCGCTGGGGTCTCACGAGCGCAGACGAGGATGCCGTCATCGACGCGATCCTCGCGAAGATCACCGAGCTGCTGCGTCACGACATCAACCTCTTGGGGGGCAACCCGAACTCGGACATCCGCATCTTGAACAGCCGCGACCACGACGACCCGTTTCCCGGCCCGCACGTGAGCCGGATCGTCATCGGCGGGAACGACGATATGAGACGCGCCGGCGCCAACGGCGCCGCCCTGTACTACGACGTGGGCAATTTCCTGACCGCCGAGACTGCGGTCGTCGCCGTAGATTTGCTGAGCGAGCCAGCGGGCCTATCCACCACCCTGAACAGCATCCCGTTGGATCCCAGCAAGACCATGATCGATCTCATCGGCCACGCGGTCGGCATCATCGCGAGCCACGAGGCCGGTCACATGTTGGGCAACTTTCACACCAAGCCCGGCAACGGAACTGGCAACGTGATGGACGGAAACGGCAGTCTCAACAACACGCTCGGACTCGGGGCCGACGGCAAGTTCGGCACCCCGGACGACGTGGTCATCGACTTTGGTGTAGACACCTACCAGGAACTGTACACCGGCGACGTCGACACAGGCGCCACCATCGCGGGCGGCCTGCATTGCCCCGACGGCAGCGGCGGCGATGCCTGCGCCCCGCCCGTCAACCTGCTCGCCAATCTCCAGCCCCTCGACTCTCCACTGCTCGCGATCGCGGGGTCGACGGTCTTGCTCGGATTCAACGCGCCGGATCCCGACGGCCTCGGCTTCCCGATCTTCGAGTCCATGGGCTTCCCGGCTCCCATCACGGTCGTCTGGAACTTCGGCGGCGGGACGACCGCGAACCCCCTCGACATCTTCAACCCCGCGCCGTCCGTGACCTTCGATCTCGCCGCACCGGGTGGCCCCAGCGAGACCTTGGACCTCTCGGCCCAGGTCTACGACGGTTCGGCGAACTCGACGATCGCGCCGTTCCAGGTGGTCGTCACCGAAGCGCCCGACGCCAGTGTCTGGGCGGACGGCCATCCAGTGACCGGCCCGCTCACGATCTGGAGCGGCGAGTCGATCTCATTCCAGGTGATCGCCTCGGACGAGGATGACCTCGGCTACCCGATCTTCGCCCCCGCAAACCCGAGCCCGGTCTCGTGGCAATGGGACTTCGACGGCGGGACGGGCTCGGTCCCGCTCTCGATCTTCGCTCCGAACCCGGTCGTGACCTTCACCGGCTTGGGCACCTACAACGTCCAGGTCACGGTATGGGACACGTTGGGAGCCAGCACAACGGTACCGGTCACGGTGAACGTCGTGGACTGATTTCCGCAGCGTCTGGGTCGGTCTCCTCAGGACCCCATCGATCCTCGAAGCGGCGCTGGGAAGCGGTTCGCTCGGTGAGATGCTCGTAGCCAGCGAGGTCAGCCCTCGAGCGCGGAGTCCGGCTCGACCATTGAGTTTCAATGTTTCATTGCGCTGCTATTTTCTAGGTCGAGATGGCCGCCAAGAAACCGAAGAAGACCTCTCCGACTTCGGCAGAGCGCGGGGAGACCCCGCGACGCGCGAAGACCCGGGAACTCATCCTGGAAACGGCGCTCGAGTGCCTCCGAGAGGACGGGTTGGCCGGCACCAGTGCGACGAAGATCGCGAGTCGATGCGAACTCTCCTGGGGAGTGATCCAGTATCACTTCGGGGATCGAGCGGGACTGCTGCTCGCACTGCTCGGGCGCACCTTCGAATGGCTCCACGATTCGGTTTCCGAGGCCGCTCCCGTTCCGTCGGAGCCCTCGGACCGGCTGCGACTCCTAGTCGAGGCGATGTGGACCCCCATGTCGCACCCGGACTACCACATCCTCCTCGACATCCAGTCGGAGTTGGGACGCGACCGATCGCATCGATCCGAGGTGCGAAAGCTCGCGCGAGAGATTCGTGGACGCATCCGCGAGATGTGGCGCAAGGCGTTCTCGGGAATCCCCACGGCCGAAGTCGATCGGGCCGAGCGGCTCGCCACGCTGGGACTTCAGGGGATCGCGTTGGAGCGAAGGATCGTGGGGCCTCGCGCGGAGCATCGCGAGGACGTCGAGAGCCTGATCTCTGCCGTCGCCTCGGCACTGCGCATCGACTAGCGCTCCGGGGCTTGCCTCGGTTCCCCTTGGCGTGCACGAACCAGAGCCCCATGGAGGTCGCCCAGTCATGCTTCGGTTCACCGCGAACCTGCTGGTCACGGCTGCCCTTTCGATCCTCGGCGCTCCTGCGCTTGCCGGGGAACGCCCGCCGAACATCGTCATCGTCCTGATGGACGATGTGGGTTTCGCGGACCTCGGCGCCTATGGGTCCGAAATCGAAACCCCCCACATCGACCAGCTCGCAGCGCACGGCCTTCGCTACACGAACTTCACCGTCACCGCTGTTTGCTCCCCGAGCCGCGCGGCCCTGCTCACCGGCCTGAATCACCACTCTGCGGGGGTCGGGCACGTCCCCGACATCCCGCGAGACTTTCCCGGCTACCGCGGCGTGATCCACCGGAACGTGGCCACGCTCCCCGAGATCCTTCGCGATCAGGGCTACGCGACCCGCATGGTCGGCAAGTGGCATCTCGTACACGCCGGGGATCAGCGCGCGGAGGGTCCCTTCGATCAATGGCCCACCGGCCGCGGATTCGAGCACTTCTTCGGGATTCTCTCGTCCCACACGAACCAGTGGGTGCCCCACGAACTGTGGCAGGACACGACACGGATCCACGTCCCTCCGGATGGAAGTTTCTACCTTCCGGACGCTCTGACCGATCGCGCGATCGAGATGCTCGAAACGCTACGCGACGCGAACACGGAGCGGCCCTTCTTCCTCTTCTATGCCACGGCGGCGGCGGCGCACGCACCGCATCACACCCGTCCTGAGGACCGCGCGAAATACAGCGGCCGCTACGACCGCGGATACGACGTCGTTCGCGCCGAGCGGCTGCGGCGCCAGGAACGAGCAGGCCTGGTTCCTTCGGGTACACCGCTCGCGCCCTACTACCCCGGCGTCGTTCCATTCGACGAACTGTCCGATGCGGATCAGCTCGTTTCGACGCGCCTCCAGGAGAACTACGCGGCGTTCATCGACAACATCGACCAGAATGTTGGGCGCCTGGTCGATTGGCTGGAACAAAGTGGCGAGCTCGAAAATACGATCCTGCTCGTCCTCTCCGACAACGGCGCGAGCCGCGAAGCCTTCCCGAACGGGACCACCAACCAAGGGCGATTCTTCAGCCGGATCGGCGAGACGGACGAGCAGCGGATGCGCGAGCTACCGGGCGTCGGCGGCCCTACGTCGTACCCGAACTACCCGCTCGGCTGGATGCAAGCCAGCAACACCCCTTTCAAGCTGAGCAAGGCGAGCGTGCACGGCGGCGGCATCCGGTCGCCGCTCATCGTTCACTGGCCAGCAGGCATCGAGGATGGCGGCGCGCTCCGCGATCAGTTCCACCACATCAACGACATCACGCCGACGCTACTCGAGCTTCTCGGCATCGAGCATCCGGCGGAGGCCGAAGCCAGCACGCAGAAGCCGATGGAGGGAACCAGCTTCGCGTACACGCTGGCCGACGCATCTGCGCCCACGCGGAAGCTCGAACAGTACTACGAGATGGAGGGAAATCGCGGGTACGTCCGGCGCGGGTGGAAGCTCGTCTCCTGGCGCCCGGATGGGGAGCCCCAGGAGGACTACCCCTGGGAGCTCTACGATCTCACTCGGGACCCGGCCGAGTCGAACGACCTCGCGGACCAGATGCCCGAGAAGGTCGAGGCGCTCGAAGCGGCGTTCGACGCGGCCGCGCGCCGCTACGATGTGTACCCCATCGACTCACGCGCCACGATGGATCGCGCGGACTTCACGAGCCGACCGGATCGGATCGAGTTCGAGGCGGGCGATGGCCCGCTCTCGATGCAGCTGGCTCCACGCATCGTCCTGCGTTCGTGGTCGATCAGCGCGCAACTCGAACACGCGGCAGACAATGACGGCGTGCTCGTCGCGATGGGCGACCCCCACTCGGGCTATTCGTTGTACGTGAAGGACGGCAGGCTTCACTTCGACGTGAACTGCTTTGGGGACCTCACTCTCCTGGAGTCGCCGTCGCCACTCCCCCAGGGCCCGGTCGAGGCCAGGGTCGATTTCGAACGCGATAGCGTACTCGGAGCGATCTTCCGCGGCGGGTTGTGGAACCGCTACCGATTCCTGGGCGGCAAGCTCACACTTCGTGTCAACGGCGTCGCCGTCGCGCGAGATCGCCTGCCGACCGGGCCCCCACTCCTGCTCTGGGAAGGGCTCGACATCGGCCTCGATCGCGGAGCCGCGGCGTCGCAAAGCTACGCGCCGCCTTTCGCCTACCGGGGGGTCCTGGGCAAGGTCGTGTTCGAGCTCCACTGAGCCGGCACGACGACTCGCTGGAGCCCAGCGCCTCCCTCCCCGGTCGCACCGGCTCTCGAATGACTTCGGCAGCGAGAGCCAGCCGGCTCCCGTGGCCTCGAGATTGATGCCCTATGTTTTATAGTGTATCAATAATTCGAGATCCAGTCCCCACTCCTCGAGGCACACGATGACCCCCGGCTACTTCGACGCCTACCCCACGATCCAGTTCGAGCGAGACGAATCGGGCGTGCTCGTGATGCGACTCCACTCCGACGGCGGTTCCGTCGTCTACTCACACCAGCACCACAGCGACTGGTCCCGCGCCTTCCGCGATGTGGCGATGGACCAGGACAACCGGGTCGTCGTGTTCACCGGTAGCGGTGACGCGTTCTGCGAGCGGTTCGGAGCACAGCGCTCGATCAAGCGCCCCTCCGACTGGCATCACATCTATTGCGAAGGCAAGCAGATGCTGCGGGACCTCCTCGAGATCCCGGTTCCGGTGATCGGCGCCGTGAACGGTCCCGCCACGATCCACGCCGAGCTACCCCTCCTGTCGGACATCACGCTCGCGAGCGAGACCGCCGTTTTTCAGGACGAGCCCCACATCGGCTACGCCACGGTCCCCGGCGACGGCGTTCACGTGTTCTGGCTGGACTGGCTCGGAACGAACCGCGGCCGCTACTTCCTCATGACCGGGCAACGAATCTCGGCAGCGGAAGCGCAGACGCTCGGCGTCGTGAACGAAGTGCTGCCGCCCGAGCAGCTCATGCCGCGGGCGCTCGAGCTCGCCCAGGAGCTCGCCTGGCTTCCGGACCTGACGCTCCGGTACTCCCGCACCCTCCTCACCCAGCGCCTCAAGCGCCTGCTCGAAGAGGGCATCGGCCATGGTCTCGCGCTCGAAGGCCTCGGGGCTCTGGAGATGATCATCCCGCGGGCCCAGCCGGCGGCGGACGCAGAGTGAGCCGTTTCGACGGAAAGGCCGTCGTCGTAACCGGCGCCGCGTCTGGCCTCGGCCGCGCGACCGCGATGGCCTATGCCAGAGAAGGCGCCGCGCTGATGCTCGTCGACATCGACGCCGGGGGGCTCGAGTCAGCGGCTTCCGAAGCGCGGGCCCTCGGCGCCGAAACCAAGACGGCGCGCTGTGACATCTCGGACCCGCAGGCCTCCCGAGATGCCATTGCGACATGCACGTCCGCCCACGGCGGAGTCGATGTCCTGGCCAACGTCGCGGGCATCGTCGGTTTCTTCCATTCGCGCGACGTCACACCGGAAGAATGGAATCGGTTCCTCGGAATCAACCTGAATGGGCCTTTCTTCCTCTATCAGGCCGCGATCGGATCCCTGATCGAGCGCGGCGGCAACATCCTGAACGTCGCGTCGTCGGCTGCCTTCGTGGGGGAGGCCTATCTCGTTCCGTACGCGACGAGCAAGGCGGCGCTGGTCCACATGACGAAGTCGCTCGCCATGGAGCACATGCACGACGGCGTTCGCATCAACGCGATCGCCCCTGGCGGCATGGCGACGCCCATGGGCACGACCGTGTCGATCCCAGAAGGCGTCCGGGGCGATTTGATCGGGCGGTACACAGGGATTCGCCCGCCGTCGAGCCCGGAAGAAGTCGCCGACCTGATCTTGTTCGTGACCTCGGACCGAGGCGCGTCGATTCACGGCGCCTGCCTCTCGATCGATGGCGGCATAACGGCCGGATGACCGGAAGGAAGATGAAATGACCGACTCCCTCGAAAGCAAGGTGGCCATCGTGACCGGATCCGGCCGCGGCATTGGCGAGGTCTACGCCAGCGCCCTCGCCGAAGCCGGCGCGTCGATCGTGGTGGCCGACATCGATCACGACAATGCCAAGGCGGTAGCCGAGCGGCTCTCTTCCGAGGGCGGGAATGCGATCGGCGTGCGGGTCGACGTCGCCGATCCGAGCATGACCGATGCGATGGTCTCCGAAGCGAGCGACCGGTTCGGCGGCGTCGACATCCTCGTCAACAATGCCGCCTACATGCCCGCGATCATGTCGGGCCTGCTCGACTACCCGCGCGAGGAGTGGCAGCGGACGCTCGACATCAATCTGTCGGGAGGGTTGAACTGCATTCGCTCCGCGGTGCCCGCGATGCGCAGGCGGGGCGGCGGTGCCATCGTCAACATCTCGTCGATCGGCGCATTCGAGGGCGGTCACGCCTACGGCATCAGCAAGCTAGGCGTCCAGGGCATGACGACGTGGCTGAGCCAGGAACTCGGACCGCAGGGCATCCGGATCAACTGCATCGCACCGGGTCCCATCAGCACCGCGCAAGGAGACGCCGCGCGGCCGCCCGGGTACCTCGAGGCGATGAATCCCGCGACGCCGCTGAAGGTGATGGGAGATCCGGAGGATCTCTGCGGCACGCTTCTCTATCTCGTATCGGACGCGTCAGCGTGGGTGACGGGCCAGATCATTCGCGTCGACGGCGGCTACGTGAAGCGACCGCTGTAAGCGGCGGCGCCGAGGAACAGACCCGGGGGCGCTGGGGGCCTGGGCACCGAAAACGTACCGGGCCGCCCCCCCGACCTGGAAGCAGGGGGACGGCCCGGCTAAGGACGTTTCACGCCGCCGAGGACGGCGTGCTCGCACTCATCGGTTCGCGCGAGAACGCCACACTGCGATACCGGCCAGGATCAGCGCGCCGGCCAACAGACCGGGAGTCTGAGTGGGCTCGGGCAGCCGAATCGCCGAGAAGTTCGCGGTGGCGTTGTTGCCGGCGAACGTCGCCTTCGAGAGATGCCCCGCGACCAGCTGAATGTTGCGCGCGCCCATCCCGGTCACGGAGTCGGAGCCCACGGCGGTGTGAGTGACCACGTTCGGGTTGCCCTGTGCCGTCCCCGTGTTCCGCACGACGACCGTACCCGTGGTCCAGGGGAAGCCGAAGTTTCGGTTCACGCCCGCGGGCAGCATGTTCGGGATCGGCGTCGACACCATGCCTACCAGACCGAACGGGCCCGTCATGGTCAGGGTGTACATCAGGAAGATCGGCCCGGAGGGCAGAACGTCCGTGTCGTAGGCCGCGTAGCCGCGACCCGCAGCACGCGAACCCATCCCGACGATCAGGTTGAGCCCGACACCTCCCGGGATACCGGGGATGCCGAGGATCGCGAGCGACGAGGTGTTCGCTCCTGTCGTAAGGACCAGACCCATCGTGCCACCGAACGCGTTTGGACCCGCCGTGTTCTTGATGATGCCCGGCGAAGCGGCGCCCGCACCCGTGATGTTCGTGCAGAGCGGGTTCGGCGGCGCGCCCATGCACCAAGTGAAGTTCGCTCCGGCCCGACCCGTCTGGGCCGTCCATGCGCCCGCGCGCATCTGGCGCCAGACGGCGGTGTTGTTGCCGGTCGCCATCGTCTGGTTCTGGGCTTCGAACGGCACGCTCATGGGACCGTTGAAGCTGAAGCTGGTCGCGAGCTGCTGGATTGCCGGGTTGATCGGCGCCGGCACGACCTGCACCGCCCCAGCCGCCGGAGCGCTGATGACGCTCGTGGGCATCGTGAACTGGGCGCCGGCCATCGTGCCGGTGGCCATCACGGTCTGCGTCGCGGGGTTGCCGCGCATACAGCCGTTCGGGAAGGCGATCGCCATCGACGAGTTCGCGGGCGTCATGCCCGTGCCACCGATGGTCATGGTCTGCGGGACCATTGTGCCAATGCGGAAGCCTTGAGTGATCGACGGGCAGGGAGAGGCGCCGACCGCGGGCAGGTCGACGAAGGCACCCGTCGCCGAACCCGCCTTGGCGGTGATGACATAGGTCTGCGCCGCTGCGGGCGCAGCAAGGAGGAAAGCGACGGCTAACAGCACCATCACCTTCACGGTCTGTTGAAGTCGGGACATGGATGCTCCTCCGGTGAGTGATCGAGGGCGCCATGGTGTCCGCTCGGGGGTCTCGGTGTCAATGGAATCTATTAACGACTCGATTAGGCCGACTCCCCCGGGGGAATAGCGGGATCCGTTCGTCTTCATTCTCGTTTTCGTTTAGGTTGACCCACCGTGGACGCCGCACGGCAAACGGATGCGACACGACAGAAGCTGATGGCCGCAGCCCTCGAGCTCTTCGCGGAGCATGGCCTGGACGGAGTTCGCATTGGCGCCATCACCCACGCCGCCGGTGCCGCGAACGCCTCGGCCATCCACTACCACTTCGGTGGGAAAGACGGCCTCGTATCGGCGATCCTCGACAAGTACGACGCCGAGACGAGTGCGAAGCACCGGGCTTACGCCGCCGAACTCGCACAGGTCGACGGCGTCGAACTCCGCGACGAGGTCCGTGTCCTCGTGATGCCCTACGTCGATCTCCTGAATCGCACCGATGGCGTCGCGTACCTGAGACTGATCGGGCAGCTGTTGGGGCACCCGAGGTTCGCGGTCCTCGAGAGACACCGGAAATTCGACGCCATCCCCGGCGGCCCTCTGGCGGTCATGAGTCGCGCGAACGAAGCGAACCCGCAGTATTGGCAATCAAGGCGGCTCTTGGTCGGCAGCTTGCTCTATCACGGCCTCGCCGACTACGCGACGCTGCAGTTCGCTCAGAAGCGCGACCACCGACCCGCCGAGCGGGACGCCTTCGTCGACGAGCTGGTCAACGCCATCACTGCCGTGTTCCAGGGTCCGCGAGCCTGATCCCCGGCCGGGTTGCGAAAGCGCAGTCGCGCTCCGCACGTACACGGGGCCACGCGCCTACAAGCCGGTAGATCGCCTGCGAGAAACCTCGTAGACCGGCTCTTTGCGAGTCCGATGCCGCGATCGGGGGCGCACGGAACTCGCACCCGCGGTTGCGCAGGCTTGTACCCAAGCGGTGCGCCGGTGTACATCATGGCTCGCCACGAGTGCCGGCTCGAACCCGCGACGCGAGCGCGTGCGGGAGCAGAGGTCCATCCATGCGCGTTCCGTACATCGCCCTCTATGTAGTCTGGGTTCTCGGTTGCACCGTCGGGTTCGGGGTTTGGCACGCAAACTCCCACGGCAACGTGAACGTCTGGCAGGTCGCGCTCGCGTTCTTTCTCGCCGTCAACATCGTCACGTGCGTCCAGGAGATCTGCCTCGGTCTCCGCATCGGCACGATCGAGCGCTGGTTCCACGATCCAGACGCGCGCGCTGAACGGCCCCGAGGATCGTTCTGGCTGACGCCTGTGCCCATCCGTCAGCTCTTCTCCGCGACGTTCTGGGCGCGTATGTGGTACGAGTACGCACGTTTCGATCCGTCGTATGCGGATCGAAAGTCGTTCGGCTTCGCCGTCGATGTGGGAAACGGCTGGTCGACCTTGATCCCCAGCATCCTCTTCCTCTTCGGAATGACGCTCTGGGATTCTCCGTTGGTCCTCGGCCTTCTCGGGGCGCTGATCTTCTACCAAAAGCTCTACAACACGAGCCTCTACTTCTTCTCGTACCTGTTCAACCGGCGCTATGCGCTCCAACCGATCGCGCGGGTCATCCCCGTCGTCGGCGGCACGAATGGCGTCTGGATCCTCTTCCCTGCGGTCGGGCTCTTCGTCTGCGCGCAGATGGTCCTGCAGAACAGTCTCTCCATCATTCGCTAACCGACACCACGGATGGAACGCCAGCGACGCGATGCTCGTCGGCTTCACGATCTCGAGGAGGGAACCATGAAGATCGATGCGACCCCGATCGATTCGCGCCGCGTGGGCGGCGCGAGAGGCCGCGGCCACCCACGACGATACGGGGCGGCAGCAGCGCTCCTCCTGCTCGTATCGCTCACGGCAGCCTCTGGCAGCGAAGTCGCCCGCGACACCCGCGACGTGATGCCGAATTTCCTCGAACCCATCGCTGCTCCCGAAGGTGCGCCGAACGTCGTCATCGTGCTCGTCGACGACCTGGGCTTCGGCGACCTTGGGCCGTATGGCTCGGAAATCTCGACGCCGAGCATCGACCGCCTCGCCCGGAACGGGCTGCGCTACACGAACTTCACGGTCACCGCTCTCTGCTCGCCAACCCGCGCCGCGCTCCTCACCGGCGTCAACCATCACCGGGCCGGCGTCGGTTTCCTCTCCAACTTCGACCTGGGCCACCCGGGCTACCGCGGAGAGATCGCTCCGGACGTCATGACGCTCGCCGAAATCCTCGGTGCCCGCGGCTACAGCACCCTGATGACCGGCAAATGGCACCTGGTGAACATGAGCCACGAGACCCAGGTGGGGCCCTTCGACAACTGGCCAACCGGCCGCGGTTTCGAGCGTTTCTGGGGCTTCCTCGATGGCGAGGTGAACCAGTTCCACCCGAATTTCCTCGTCGCGGGCAATGAGTTCGTCGAGCGCGTTCCTGACGACTTCTACTTTCCAGATGCCATGACCGATCGCGCAATCTCGATGCTCAAGACCCAGCACGCCATCGCGCCGGAGAAGCCGTTCTTCCTCTACTACGCGGCCGGCGCCGTGCACGCGCCTCACCAGGCGAAACCTGCGGACATCGCGAAGTACCGCGGACGCTACGACCGCGGATGGGATGCGGTCCGAGCGGAACGACTCGCCCGCCAGAAGCAGCTCGGCGTTGTGCCACGACAAACAAAACTCGCGGGGTACGACAAGCAGGTTCGGCCCTGGGACCAGCTCGACGATGCGGAGCGCTCGATGGCAGCGCGGTTTCAGGAGCTCTTTGCGGCGTTCTTGGACAATCTGGACCAGAACGTCGGTCGTCTGGTCGCCCATCTCGAGGAGACGGGACAGCTCGAGAACACCCTCTTCGTGATCCTCGCCGACAACGGCGGAAGTCGCGGCGGCGGGGAAGAAGGGCGCGCCAACTCGGTCCGACGCCAGGCCGGTGCGGAAGACGGGAACTTCGCATACAACCAGCGCGTTCTCGCGGAGCTCGGCTCGGTCACCACTCGACCGAACTATCCCATGGGGTGGATGCAGGTCAGCAACACGCCCCTTTCGCGTGGGAAGGCAACACAACATGGGGGCGGCAACCGAAGCCCGCTCATCGTCCATTGGCCGAATGGCATCGAAGCTCGCGGTGAGACCCGAAGGCAGTTCCATCACGTGACCGATATCGTCCCGACGGTTCTCGAGGCCGCCGGCGTGGCCCCGCCGGCCACCTGGCGCGGCCTCGAGGTCCGGAACCTGGACGGCGTCAGCATGCGCTACTCGTTCGGCGCACCGGACGCGCCGAGCCGTCGCACCGAGCAGTACTACGAGATCGGCGGCCACCGTGCTTTCGCAACCGCCGACGGCTGGAAGATCGTTGCCTTCGCCGACAACAAGGACGCGTACACGACTCCATGGGACGAAGCACCCTGGAAGCTCTACCAGACCGATCGCGACATCGCCGAGACCGATGACCTGGCGGCCGAGTTTCCAGAACGCGTCGCCGAACTGGAAGCTCGTTTCTGGGAAGCCGCCGAGGCGAACCAGGTCCTTCCGATCGACGACCGCGTCTACCGCAACCGGGTCGACCGGAGTCGTATGCTCGAGAAGAAGCGCATCGTCCTGCGGCGCGGTACGGAGACGATTCCGCTCTTCGGTGCACCCATGACGCTAGGCCGTGACTTCACGATCACGGCCTCGATCCGGCGCGAGGCGAAGGACTCGGAAGGCGTCCTGGTCGCTCACGGCGACCTCGCCTCCGGCTACTCGCTCTTCGTGAAGGACAATCGTCTCCACTACGAGCTGAACCGGGCGGGTGACTCCTTCCGCCTCGAGTCGCCCGAGCTTCCGCTCGGCGCAATCGAAGTCGCCTTCGTCTTCGAACAGACGTCCCCACTCCTCAGTCTTGGAAGGAGCTTCTTGCAGTCGGGCCAGATCGACTGGATGGCCGCACTGGCCGGCACCGGACACCTCGAGGTCGACGGCCGTCGCGTCGCCAGCCAGGAGCTACCCGCGGGCGGCGCCCTACCGACCTGGGAGGGGCTCGATGTGGGCCGTGACCTGAGACTGCCCGTGACGACGCGGTACGAGGCACCGTTCGAGTTCCAGGGAGAGCTCGACCAGGTGGTCTTCGATTTGCGTTGAGAACGCGGTGCGAGGAGAAGGCGTGCGTTCTCCGACCCGAGAGATGGGAGTTGGGGATTGGCGCCGGCGAGCCCGCCCGCGGGCCAACCCGCGCGCTGCCTACGGGCGCGATTGGTTCTCGCCGATCAGCTCGGGAAAGAAGCGCTTGGCTGCGTCGATGTAGGAGCTTCGGTCTTCCAGCCACAACTCTTCGATGGACGAGGTGTTGTTGAAGTAGAGCCGGCCATCCTGAATCGTGAAGACTTCGGGGTGCCCCTTGTACAGACGCCCACGACTGGCCGCGTACGAACAGTAGCCGCCAAACTGGGGTGCGTATCGCTCGGGATTCTCGACGAACATGGCCAGATGGTCGGCATTCGCGAAATACCAGGTGGTGTCGCGCCACTCGTATTGGAACTCGGCGCTACCACGAACCGCATGTCCAAGCGTGAAGTAGGCGACGGTGTCATAGCCGTCGATCGCGGGCCCACCGACTTGGGCGCGGTAGACCGGGTGTGCCGCGAAGGACACCTCGGCGAACATCACGGCCGCGGCCAAGGCAGCCATGGTGAGGTACCGGAGATCGTAGAGACGTGACATGGCGACACCGCCCTTCCTTCGATTGACGATCCTGCTTCTCGCAGTCACCGCCGAGGGCGTTTCAGTGGCTATTCGGCCAGGAAGATCGGGTGCTGAAGCGCCGATCTATGCTCTCGTCCGGCCTTGAACCGACCACTGGACCCCTCCAAGGCCAGGCTGCGGTGCCAACCCGGTCCCTCCGCCTCGGTGCCAGATTTCACACCCCCTGGGGCGACCGTGAGACCCCCTCTCAACTCGTCGAGGCCTTCTTGTCGAGCCTATCGGCCTCGAGGCTCTCGCCCGAAGGGGCTATTCCGCGGCCAAGATGGCTCGCAGGGCGGCCTCGGTGGTTTCAGGGGAGCCGTTCTCGACGAGATCGAGCGAGATATTGAACCTGCCGACGACCTCGGCGCGGAAACGGATCTCGCGGCTCGCGAGGAACCATCCAGCGGTGGCGACCACTGCGGAGCCCTGGAGGAGTTTCGACGCGACGAATAGGTTGGCCGCAGACAGGCCAACGGTGAGCGCCACCATCGCGACGAGGATGATCAAGAGGCGCTGCTGCGCGCGAAGGCGGGATTCGACCAGGTCCGCCGCTAGAGCTCGGCAGGCTTCCTCGTCTAGGTTCGCTCCACCCATACGTGGGCGGAGGTCGAGGTGTCGCGCCAAGACGTCGCGGAGCGGGGAGGATACGCGGTCTTTCTTCTCAATCGTCGCGGAGCTCATCGAGTACCTCACTGAGGAGCGCGGCGTAGTCGCCCCCGCGCGCCTTTTGCAGTCGGAGAACGGTGGCGGAGAGAGCGAGACGCGGCCCCACCTCGATTGACTGTACGGTTTGAACGCAGCGAGCGTCTGGGGCACAGCTCTTGATCGCCATAGCGAGCAGCTCGGACTGGCAGACCGTGAGATCGACCGTGCCGCCCGGGTCGAGTGGAATCGCTCCCGCAATCGCTTCGGCTCGGTGCATGCCGTCGCGCAGCTCGACACGGTTGCCCGGCACGATCTTACGGTCCAGCACGCGGTCGAGCAGGTCTCGGTTGGCGGCCCTACAGACATTCGGAGCACGCCCGACCGCAGTTTCGCCCCATAGGTCCCCGTAGCCTGGGTTGTGGACCGCGTTGTTCAAGCTTCTCACAAGCGTGTCGATCGATGGGGCGCCTTGACCGCGCTGCTCACTCAAATCGCGGCGCAGGGTGTCCAGGAACGTTCTGGCGCGTTCCTCGTCTTCATCCTTCCCGCCGAAGATGGTCTCCAAGATCTCTTCGGCGGTGCTTCCAGCGTCGCTCACGTCTCGCGTCGAGACGCCGTGTGCCTTCCAGTGAGCGACGAGCACTACGGAGTCGTATGCGCCGACGGATCCAGTGAGCGATTCCAGGGTTCCGTCTCGAACGCAGTCCACTTTCACCCAATCGCCTGTGGAGGATCGCTCCATCTCGTCGAGCAGTGAGGCACTCCACTCAAGGTCCCTGCCGATTCCAGCTCGCCACGCTCGGTCCAAGCGGAGCCCGCGTGCGCTCCAGCGGGCGAAGTCGTGCGTAGGAGACTCTGCGTGGTCCCGTTCGAAGGCCTGTCTCGAGATTGGGAGGCCATTGATGACAAGGCAGCGTCGAACTCGCTCCGTTGTGCTCCTAGCCTCTATGGTCATCCGCGACAGCCTCTCTCTCAACGATGACTATTCCGGCCAACTCGCCGCTCTGGAGCTTAAGCTCGACATCGTCGACGCCGAGCCTGTCAATAAGGTCCCGCTTCAACTGCTCCGCCGCCTGCGGGACCGTGTGTCTCCGCTTCCCGGACTCCTCCAGGCTGCGACGCGTCAGTTCTTCGAACGCGGACCTCCCGGACTCCGTGAAGGGACGGGGCGACCTCGCGAGGATCTCCGCCTCGATGGGCCCCTCGGCGATTGCGCGCGCAGGCACCTCGATCTCGATGATCGCCTCGCGGCCGCCCTGCCGAAGTGTGACGACGCTTCCATCGGCGCTTTGCTTGAGAGTTGCCTCCGACCAGTCCGGTCGTTTCTGTGAGAGCCGTGCGATCGTCCCGCCGTCGAGGTGTCCATCGTTGCCGCGTCGCACTTTCGCACCGCCCCCGGATCCAGTCGAGCGGTTCGTTCCGCTGTTGCCGCGGCTCTTGCCGCGCTTGAACCAGGAGAAGCCGAACCAGCCTGGCTCGCCGGATGATGCAAGAACCGGCGGCCGGGGCGGGATCCGTCCGCCCCCTCCTCCCGCACCGCTGAGCGTTCGAAGCACCGACTCGGCAGAGCTGGGCGTGATTCCTTCGAAGCGGACCTGCAACGGTGCATCGCTCTTGGGCGCCACTTCTCTCAGGCGCGAGATGAGCTGGGGGCCAGTCAAAACGGGTTCCGCGATCCCACGCGTTCGGTCCACGAGTACGAGATCGCCCTGAGGCGACCGTGTCACGAGGACGTCGAGTTTCTGCGCGGCAGCCCGTTCGACGAGCACCTTTCGCGTCACGCCATCGATCTCGCGCGCGGCCGCGGTCGTGAACACCTCCAGGTCGGCGCCGAACTGCGATTTACCGATGCCATGCGTACGAAAGCCCGCTTGCTGGACATCTAGTGCTTTGGAGGCGGCTCGCACCGGACGCTCGACCGCGAGTTCCCTTCGGACGAGCCCGGAGATCTCTGCGTCACCCTTCGACGCGTTCCGCTCGACAACCCGGCTGACGCGATGTGCGCTTCCGGTGCTCTTCGGGTTGACAGTAACGCGGATTTCATCGCCGACCCGGGCGATCCGCGTCTGACCAACCGGTACTGAGGTGTCGGACAGGATCCGGGTGACTTTGCTACCGAGGTTGTGACCGCCGACGCTAGTCGCATCACTGCGATTCCACGACAATACAAGCGACGCCGTCCTCACCGAGCCACGCGGCTCGTGCTTCGCATCCTTGGCGAACGCGTCTCGCACCTCCGAAACGCCGGGGAGCTTCGCGAAAACCGACGCAACGGGTCTACTGAACTGCAGCAACGCGAGTTCCATCAAACGGTCGCGGGAGCTGGGCGGGCGCTTCTCGAGCGCCTCGAAGAGACTGGTGACCACCAGCTCGCGAGGATCGGCCCCGCCCACCAGCATCTCCACGGCCTTCTCTGCTGCCGAACGGGAAGCCGCTTCGGCTAGCGCCCGGAACTCTAGGAAGGTTGCCTTCTCCACGTCGAGCGACCGCGGGTCCGCGAGCACCTTCGCGAGCCGGTCGAGCCCTGTCGCGCCGAAGTGCCTTGAGACCAGCGACACGAATGATCGAGCCTCATCTAGCTCGAATCGCGCGATGAATCTCGCGATCTGGAGATCAGTGACGCTCGCGGAAGGGATATCGAGATCGCCAGCGACCACCTCGGCCATGATGACCCGCTGTTCACGCCATTCCGCGGCCGAGTCGGCTTGGCTCGGTAGGTTGGCGAGAACGAACTCACCGTACTCCGGTGCAACCTCTGCGCTCCCGTCGGCGATTCGCCCCAACGCGCTGCGCACTTCCGACTGCAGGCCGGCGCGAGCCCGACGAGCCGCAGTGGAGTCGAACGCACCGGGATCGGCAGAGACTCCGAACTCGTGAAACATCTGGTACAGAGCGGTGTACTGAACAACGCGCGCGAGGTACGGATTGCCGAGGCCCACGAAATAGCCGTAGGCCTCGTCCTCGTACGCTTGCAGCTCGCCGATTTCCACGCGACCGCTTCCAGCGTTTCCTGCGTCCGATCCGTAGGTAACGGGAAGCGCACCCGTACTCAGGACGGAGTAGACGCCGTAGTCTGGATACTCATACACCGCTCCCACACCTGCGGTGTTCCAATTGAAGAGCACCTCAACTGCGCCCGACTCCTCGAACAACTCGACACTAAGGGGGCGATCGAACGGGAAGTCGTTCGGCTTCGGATACGGGAAGTCGACGTACTCGATCTGGCCGGCCTGCGACCATGACTTCAGCATCTGGTCCGTGATGTTCAACAGGCTCCCGAACTCGGTGTCGAGCAGACTGTCGCTCAGCAGAATCGGGGCCCAATCCCGCCCTTCCTCGCCGAGGATCTTGCCCGCGAACGGAAGGTTGCGCTCATAGCTCTGAGCGAGCTCGTCCGAGGACGCCGCTTGGGCGAGCCGGAAGACGTCCTCGAACCGGAGCGGGGGCACGACGCTGAGCATGGACTGGCGGGAACGGCCGACGACGGCGAGAGAGCGATCTCCCCGGGTGACGCCGCCTACGATCGCGTCGGACTCGAGCGCGAACGCGCGGAAGTCGGCGCGAGCATCGGCGAGATCCGACTTGCGGTCGACGAGCCACGCGACGAGGAGGCCGTCCTCGCTACGCCACACGCCCGTCTCCACCGCTCCCATGACGTCGTCGAAGGCTCGCCTCTCGCCCAAGCTCGAAACGAAGATGGCCGGCTCGTCGAAGAGCCACTTCCGGAGCTCCGAGGCGCCAACGTCGAGTCTCGGGGCGCCTCGGTCCATCGGCCCGGGCAGATGCGTCGGCAGTGCGATCGCGTGCGCCTTGTACAGAGTGCCGAACATCGAGAGGTACAAGGTCTCGATTCCCGCCTGAAGTGCGAGCGAATCATCGGCAGCCAAGTCGGCGACATCAAGCTCGACCACGACGTCCTCGACCCATCCGTCGAACCCGACCTTGTGTCGTTTGCGCGCGAGGCCTCGCACCCCGTCGAAGGCTCGACAGATCGCGGCATCCCACTCGCGACGCGACAGGTTCGGCGGCGGCTCGGAGACGATGAGGACGCGCGTTCCGTCGTCGCGCGCCTTGGTCAAGGCGAGCGTCTGAACGTGAAACGGGTAGGCCTGACGAAACGCGAGCCACTCCTGATCCGCGGCCTGCGACACGGCAGGCGCTCCGCAGGTCTCCGGCTCGCTAGCACCGGCGAGCTCGGCGCGGGCGAGGTCGACCGTGCTGTCGATGCTCGTCCGAGAGGACGACGCAGGAGGCCGGTGCGGAGGCTCTGCACCATCGAGTTCAGATGCGTCACAGGCGACAAGAACGAACAGCGCAGCGATCGCGCAGCCGATCGAGTGGTGGAAATTCATGGGACCTCCGTGGCCGCTTGTCGTAGTCAACCGAGCACGAGGCTCGATGGCCTCAGCGGGCGTTTAGGTCGTTGCTATCGCTGCAGTCGCCCGACCGTGGTCACCGGGACCCTTGGTCGTGCCGTCGGAACGCTCCCCCGATCAGAGGCAGTCGCTGCTCTCGATAGGTGGACGGCAGGATAAATGGGATTCGCTAGCGGACGCTGTAGCTCCCTTTACACCTCTCGTGTTCCGGTCCCGATCCCGGCTGGAATCGCGCAACGACTCGCATTCCGCCGCCTACGTTCAGTCTTCGAGGTTGGGAGGGGGGGGCGTTCGAAACCCTCCAAGCGGGCTGGCGGAACTTCTGAACAACGAGCGCGTCCGATCCGTCGTCGAGACGGACGGTCGGAGATCGATTTCTCCTCGGGATGCCACGGACCGCGGCTACGCACCCGCTCCGCTGCGGGCCGGGAGAGGAGAGGGGTGGGGGCAGCACGGGGAGTCCGAGGTCCACGGGGTTGGAAGCAGCATGCTCTGTTCGGCGGTTGCTCGTGACGGGCGCTCCCAGCTCTCGGGCGTTTGAGGGGGAGGCGCCGACGAGTACGGGGGCGCGTGCGCTTCCCGGACGCACGCGACGTGTAAATGGCTTTACGGATGGCTCCACGGCGTCTCCGTACCCTGTCGAGCGAACACGGTTGCTCGAGCGAGCCCTTCACAGCTCGAGCCATCTCTGCGATGCGAACGCCACGCGGGAGATCGGGCCCGCCCACCAAATAGGGAAGGACGACATGCCGTTTACATTGATCCGTGGAACCTTCGACCCCAAGGCCGGCCGCCCGGATGGCGACTCGGTCCGTTTTCGCCCCGACGACCCCTCTCTGGTCTTCCGTCTGCGCCAGCGTGGCCGCCCTCCGAAGATCAATCAGAACAACGGAACAGTGCAGCTTCGCTTCGAGGGCATCGACACCATGGAGAGTCGCGCGAATCCGCCGATCTCGGGCGCAGCGACGACATCGAACCTCGAATTGCTCGGTACGCCGAATGGCGACGAAGAAGCACCTGGCTATATCCTTTCGAACCAGCTCGGCCCGCACGGTCGCCCGATCGCCTTCGTGTTCACGGGAGATCCGCCCAGCGGCGAGAACGACGGTGACAGCATCTTCCTGGATGCGGACCGCGTGAAGCAGAGCGTGAACTTCCTACAGGTCGAGCGCGGTCACGCGTATCCCCTGTTCTACGACACCCTCTACTCCGATTTGCGTTCGACTTTCTACGACGGCGTGGTGGAAGCCCGCTCCCACGGGCTGGGCGTGTGGGCAGACGACGCGAGCCAGGTTGGGGCTGAATGGAACGGAGAAGCATCGCTGGCGACAATGCCTCCGCTGTGGCCAAAGCTCTGGCGTCGCCTCGACACCTACGAGCGCGACCCCGACATCGTCGATCCGCAGCGGCTCGACGAGTTCGAAGACTACCTCCGCTTCCAACGGCCCGAACGCGTCTTCATCCTGTCGCAGGGGCGCTCGACGGATCTGGTGAACGTCGTCACGGTGAACGGAAACCGCGCCGGCCTCGACCGGCAGCCCGAGGACATTGTCGTTATGTCGTAGCGGTGCCGGGCCGGGTGAAACCGACCTAGCGGCCCTGGACCATGCCGAGCCGACGGGTCAAGAGCCTCTGTCGCGGGCGGCGGTGGAGGCCGACGGAGAGGAGCCCGCCGGAGTACATCCCGCGACCGTAGTACGGTGCCTCGTACCACTCTTCCAGACTCGGCAGGACGATCCAGAGCCGTTTCACGAGTGTGAGCACAGCAGGCCTCCCCTCGAGGGATCCGGCTCGGCCTGACAGGAGAGGGCCCGCGAGAAGCAAACCGGGGTCTCGATCCAGGTCACAGACCCCGCGCGCTTCGGAACGATGCGGCCCGCCGAGGCGACCGAAGCATCTGGCGACGCAGCGTTCCTGGGGAGGCCCACGCGCTACCCCAGCGCTTCTCGACGCGGCGGCGGGAGACAAGGGCCAGGGCGGCGAGGCCGGCGGCGAGTTGCAGGAGCTGGTCGGGCTCGGGCAGGTATTCGACGGCGCCCAGTTCGGAAGCCGCGCCCTGGGGACGCGGGGTGCCGCGAATGTCGGCCAGCGGAGCCACCGTGTCGTCGCCCGCGTCGACCACGGGGCTCGAGGCGGCGGGAACGAAGTCCTCGACCTCGATCGTGAGTTCGGGGCCGGCGCCCTGCCGATAAAGCGAGGCGGGGCCGAAGCCATCGATCGCGGGGATGCCGTCGAACTCGGGATCGGGGTCCACGAAGTTGCCGTCCACGCCGATCACCGGCGGCGTCCCCTGCCCGGCCGTGACCGCGATCTGGTTGTAGCGATAGCGGTGCTCGGCGGGATCGTAGGGGATATTGCCGTGGGCGTAGTTGATCGAGTGCAGGACGTTGTTCGTCACGTCGAGCCCGGTGACGTTGTTGCCCAGCGTGAGCCCGCCGTAGATCCCTCGCCAGAAGACATTGTTGACGAACTCGACGTCGACGGCGTCGATCACGTACCCGACGAACCCGCTCTCGGGCGTCAGGAACACGTTGTTCGCGAAGCGAAGGTTGCGGCAGTACTGACTCGGCGACGTCGCCCAGTTGCCGAAGAAGAAGGCCGCCGTGCTCCGCACGTCGAAGATCAGGTTGTCCTCGAAGACGCTGTCGCTCACCGCGAAGAGTTCGATCCCGTCGCTGTGACCGTTGAAGCACGGGCCGGACGGATTCGTCGTGGTGCCGATCCCCAGCAGTTCGTAGATCGAGTTGCCGACGATCGAGAGCCCGCTCGCGCCGTGGATCTCCATGCCGTCGTCCGCGATGTCATGGATCTGGTTCCGATGCAGATCGACGTTCGTGCTGCCGCCGAAGATCCGGACGCCCGTGCAGGCCTGGCCGAGGCCCCGAATGTCGCTGTCCTCGATCGTGACGTTGCTCGAGCCATCGATGACGACCACGGCACCCGTCGTCGTCGCGAAGCTGGCGTTGCGCACCGTGATCCCGGACGAGTTCCGGATCACCAGGTGCTCGTAGGAGCCCCCGTCCACGGTCTGGTTCGAGACGTTCTCGAAGACCAGGTCGGCGGCCGTCGCGCCCGACGCCACCAAGAGGGCGAACAGCATCAGGGCGAACACCAGGACGAGCGGGGCGCGGTGAAGATTTCCAGCGAAACGCGGAGTCGAAGAGGACACGGCTCTCTACTTCGGGGGCGAGTCGGCGCAGACCGTATCGGAGCCCTGCCCTCTGGCCCTGTGACCGCCGTCACCGGGCATGCCCACGCCGGCAAATGGCCCGCCCACGCCCGATCCAGGAGGAGCGCCGGGGTCTTCGTCCTACCCAAAGCAGAGCTCTTCGGAGGGCCTCCGGCGGCGCGAGCCTGGGAGTCGCTTGGCGGGTCGCTGAGTCGAAGGCAGGAAGGAGACCTGCCCCCCAAACCCATCGAGGTCGTGGAACTCGTGATCGGGCCTGGGAGACTCGAGTCCCGCTTCGCGTCGCATCCCTTCTTCTGGGCCTGTGCCGACTTCGGCGTGCGGGAGATGAGCTTGCGACGCACCTCCTGGAACTTCTTGCCCTCGAGAATCTTCTGGAGAGCCTCTTCCTTCATCACGTCGCACTGCTCCGCCACGCCGGAATCGTTCGCGGTTCGGCAGGGTTTGCGGTGCTCCAGGGGGAAGGGGCCACGTATGCCCTCGCGGGGGTTAGCCCGCGGGGATTGACGGCTAGCGGGCGTCCTTGGAAGAATGCTTCGCGGGCGCCTTTTCCTGACCTGGCCGCCGTGAAGATGATGCCATCGTGAAGAAGACCATCCAGCATCTCTCGGCCTGGAGCCCCGACGTAGCAGGGCTATTCGCGAGCTACGACAAGCTCGAGGAGCTGCCGCGGCTTCTCGCGCATGCGGTCACGACGCTGATCCCGACCAACATCGCGTATGTCGGCGTTCACGAGGTGAAGCGCCTTCCGCGGGAACTCTACGCGTACCCGAAGAACTTCCAGCAGCCGCGCGACTACACCGCGGAGCTCTTCGTGCTCGATCCTTTCTACCAGGCCTACAAGGAGGGACGCACGGGCAGCCTTGGCTTGTTCGAAGAAGCCCCCCCCGACTTCGAGCAAAGTCCGTACTTCAAGAAATTCTACGAGGAGGTAGGCATCGTCGACGAGATGCTGCACCTCTCTCTCGTACCCGGCGGTGGCGTGGTCGGGGTCGGCATCGCGCGTACGCGCAAAGACGGTGCGTTCAACAAGGAGGAGCGCGAGCTCCACGAGGCCATCTTCCCCGTAGTCGAGCAGGTCTCGGGGCGGCTCGTCCACTTGCTCCTCGAGGCCGGCCAACCGCTGGCCGGCAGCGACAACGACGTCGAGGACGCCCTCGAGCGCTTCGGAAAGGAGATGCTCACTCCCCGTGAGCAAGAGGTCGTCCACCTGGTTTTGCGAGGCCACAACACGCAGTCAGTGGCGCAGTCGCTCGAGATCGCACCCGACACCGTCAAGCTCCATCGCAAGCACGCCTACGCGAAGCTGCGGGTGAGCTCCCAAGGGGAGCTCTTTCACAAGTTCCTTTCCACGCTGGGGCTTCGGACCTGACTGGATCTCGCCGGCGCTCGCTGCCGGTCCACGACTGAAGAGGATCGCGGGCGCGACACTGAGCGCCGCGTCGGAAACGACAAGGAGAACTCCATGGGCGAACCCATTTCAATCGAGCGCGAGGGCCGGATCGCGATCATCACCAACGAAGACGCGCCGCGGAATCGCATGACGATCGAGTTCATGGACGCGCTCGAGAAGGCGCAGCACGAGCTCGAGAAGGACACTTCGGTGGGCGCCGTCGTGATCCGAGGCGCCGGAGAAGAGCACTTCTCGGTCGGCATGAATCTGAAGCAGTTCGGTCAGGGCGTGAAGGAGAAGGGCAGTTTCGATGGGATCCTCGACCAGCGGCTGCGCGTGATCCGCAAGATCGAACGGGGCTCGAAGCCCTGGATCGCCACCATGTACGGCTACTGCCTGGGCGGTGGCCTGGAGCTGCCCCTGGGTTGTCACTTCCGCCTCGCCGCGGAAGAAGGCGCCAAGATCGGTTTGCCCGAGATGGACCTCGGTGGGGTCCCCGCCTGGGGCGGAACGGCGCGGCTCACCCGCGTGGTTGGCCAGGCGGCGGCCCTCGACCTGATCCTGCGCGGCAAGATGATCTCCGGTCCCGAGGCCTACCGGATCGGACTCGTGCAAGAGGTGTGGCCCAATTCGGAGCTCCAGAAACGCGCGCGCGACCTGGCCCACGCGCTCGCGAAGCAACCCTCCACGGCCGTGGCTGGGGTCATCGACTGCGTCAACCGCGCGGGTGAGCTGTCCCTGGAAGAGGCACTGGCGGTCGAGCGCGAGTGGGTCGACAAGACCTCCGGCTCGAAGGATCAGCAGGAAGGCATGCGTGCCTTCCTCGAGAAACGAGAGCCGCGCTTCCACGACTAGCGGACCGGACCGAGGTCTCGACCACGCTCCGCCGCAGGCTGGCGCCGTCGGCAGACCCGCCAGGCTTCGAGGGGCGATCGCTCTCGCGAAGCTCGACGACGGGGCGAGACGCGTGAACTCTTGACGGCGGTGCCGGTCGAAGAGACCTTCCTCACGCTTCTCCCGAGCCCCGAGATCCCCCGGGAGGAAGCGGGAGGGCGCGATGGGACCGGAACAGACGCTCGAGGCGTTCGAAGCCGAGCTGGTGGCGTGGCTCGACGCGAGCGACGCGCCGCCGGTGGAGGATTCGGTGGCCTGGTCCGAGCGGCTCGGCCAGGCTGGCTTGCTAGCGCCCGACTGGGTGCCCGAGCACGGGGGCCTGGGCCTGCCACGCACCCACGTGCGTGCGCTCGAGTCGGCGCTGCGCGAGCGCGGTATCCGCCGCACCGTGAGCGGCGGCCTCGAGATGCTGGCCCCCGCGCTCCTCGAGTACGCCTCGCCCGAGCAGCTGCTCGAGTTCCTGCCGCCCATCGCACGCGCCGAAACCATGTGGGCCCAGGGCTATTCGGAGCCCCAGGCCGGCTCGGACCTCGCCAACGTGCAGATGCGCTGCGAGGACCAGGGCGATCACTACCTCGTCAACGGCCAGAAGATCTGGACCTCGGGCGCCGACCAGTCCGATTGGATCTTCTGTCTCGTGCGCACCGACCCGAGCGCCAAGAAGCACGACGGCATCAGCTTCCTGCTCGTCGACTTGCGGAGCGAGGGCATCTCGATCTCGCCGATCGTGCTGATCTCCGGACGCTCCCCCTTCTGTGAAGTCTTCTTCTCCGACGTGCGGGTGCCGAAGGGCAACCTGATCGGCGGGGAAGGCGGCGGCTGGCCGATCGCGAAGCGCCTGCTCCAGTTCGAGCGCAACATGCTGGGTTCGGGCGGGCTCGCCTCTCTCACCGGCAAGGCCGGACGCAAGAGCCTCGCCGACGTCGCCCGCGAGCGGGTGGGCGTCGACGCCGAGGGTCGACTCCAGGACGCCGGGCTGCGAGAACGCGTGGCGCGCCAATGGGTCGACGAGCAGGCGAACCGGCTCACCGGACGCCGCGGACGCGGCGGCGACGCCGCGCGCGTGTCCTCGATCCTGAAGCTCGCGAGCTCCGAGACCAGCCAGCAGCGCTATGCGCTCCTGATGGACCTGCTGGGTTCTGAGGGTTTCGGCTGGGAGAGCGAAGGCTTCTCGGCCCATGAGCTCTCGATTCCGCGCCAGTGGCTGCGGTCCCGCGCGAACACCATCGAGGGCGGCACCTCCGAGGTGCAGCTCAACATCATCGCGAAACGCGTGCTCGGCATGACGGGCGGCGGCAGCGGGGTTCCCGACCAGTCCCTCGCGCGCAACGAAGACGAAGCCCTGATCCGCGACTCGGCGCTGCAGTTCCTCACCGAACAGGATCCCCTCGGCTCGGTGCGCGACTGGCGCGACGCCGAGAGTGCTGCCCCGTGCTCGGCCGCGTTCTGGTCGGCCGTGCAGGAGTTGGGCTGGCCCGGCCTGCTCGCCCCCGAAGACCAGGGCGGCGCCGGGCTCGGCCTTCGCGAGTGCGCCGTCGTCTTCGAGGCGCTCGGGCGCCACGCCGTCTCGACGCCGCTGTTCGCGAGCGGGGTGCTCGCCACGAGTGCGCTGACACTGCTGGACGCGTGGGGCGTCCTCCCCAAGGCGGAGACGCTCGTCACCGGAGACGGCACCGTGGCCCTGGCCCTCGACGAATCCGCGCGCTTCGACCCCTCCGCGATCGCGACGACGGCCCGGCGCGTCGACGGCGGCTTCGAACTCTCGGGCACCAAACGGCCGGTCCTCGACGGCGCAGCCGCGGAGCGCTGGCTCGTGTGGGCCCGCCTCGAAGCCCCCGAGAACGCCGACACGCCGTTCGCGCTCTTCGTCGTCGACCCGAGCGCCGCGGGGGTCCACTGCGAGACCCTCCGCTGGATCGATGGCCGGCGCGCCGCCGCGATCCGCTTCGACGCCGTGCGACTCGACGCGAGCGCCCTGCTCGGTACGCCGTGTGCCGAAGCGACACTGGTCGAGCCGCTGCTCGACCGGGCGTCGGTGATCCTGGCCGCCGAGTTGTGCGGCATCGCCGCCGCAGCGCTCAAGCGCACCGTCGAGTACCTCGTCACCCGCGAGCAGTTCGACCAACGGCTCGCCGAGTTCCAGGCCCTGCAGCACCGCTGCGCGCGGCTCTTCGCCGACATCGAGCGCACCATCTCGATCACCCAGGCAGCGGCCGCCGCCGTCGACGAAGGCGCGAGCGACGCGTCGGCCCTCGCCAGCGGCGCGAAGGCGCTGGCCTCGGAAGTCGCGCGCACCACCACCGAGGAAGCGCTCCAGCTCCACGGCGGGCTCGGCATGACCGAGGAGCAGGACATCGGCCTGTTCTTCAAGCGCGCCCGCACCACGAGCGCGATCTGGGGCGACGCGCGCTACCACCTGGCCCGCGTCGCGACCCAGAACGGCTACTAGCGCTCGGCCATCACTCGGTTTCGAGCGCGCCAGCCGCACCCAGTCGCGACAGGGGCCGGTAGCCGAAGATCAGCAACAGCGTGAGAGCGACGACCGGGATCGCACCGAAGGTCGCCATCGCGGCGCGATCCCCCACCTGGTCGGCGAGGGAACCGACCACGAAGCCGCCCACCTGGGCGAGCTGGGCGACGGTGAAGAGCAACCCCATCACGCGGCCGCGCATGCGTTCGGGCACCGACATCTGGAGCCCGGAGAAGGCCGAGATCTGCCAGATCTGGGCGGCCAGGCCCGACGCGAACTCGACGCACAAGAGGTACGGGAACGACGTCGCGAAGGCGTAGAGGAACACACAGCTCGAGAACCCGAGCATGCTGAAGGCGATCGCGAGACCCGGCCGGCGGAAGTCGGGCAGCATCGTCGCGACCAGGGAGCCCAGCAGCGTTCCGAAGCCCGCGGCGGCCGCGAGGGCACCCATCCCCTGGCTTCCCACCTCGAGGACATGCCGCGCGAACACCGGACGCATCGCGAAGATCGCCCCGTTGAAGAACGCCATCGCGCAGGCGAGCAGTGCCAGCGCGAGGGGTGGCGTGCGCACCACGTAGGCGAGTCCTTCCTTGAGCTCGCGCCAGGGCTCGCGGGTGGCGCGCGCCGAGCGCCCGGGAATCGGGATGCGCAGCAGGAGCAGGGCTGCGACGGCGAAACTCGCGGCGCCGACCGACCAAGACCCCACCAGACCCACGGCGGCGATCAGGAAGCCGGCGAGCGCCGGCCCTCCCATCTGGCCGAGCCCGATCGCGGACGAGTTGAGTGCGATTGCGGGCTGGGTGTGGCGCGCGCCGACCACGTCGAAGACGTAGGCCTGACTCGCGGGTTGCCCCAACGCGTTCAGGAGCCCGCCCAACAGCGCCGCGACCAGCACGTGCCAGAGTGCGATCCACTCCGAGTGGACCAGCGCCGCCAGCGTCAGCGCCAGGCCCGCCGTGCCCAGCCGCGTCGCCGCCACCAGGTTGCGTTTCGCAAAAAGATCGGCGGCGACGCCGCCGAGGGGCGAACCGATCGCCACCACGACGCCCTGCACGGCGATCGCGAGCCCGAGGATCGTCCGCGAATCGGTCAGATCCGTGACGAGCCACTGGAGCGACAGCAGGTGCACCTGGATCGCGAAGAAGTGGAGCAGGTTCGAGCTCCACACGAACCCGAAGTGGGGCAGGCGGAACGGGGCGAACGGCGACCCGCCTCGGCGATCGTTCGAAGGGTCGTTCACGACAGGCGGCGCACGAGTATCGGCCTGGAGCGGTGCGAGAGGGTGGTCACGCGGGCGGCTCCAGACCGAAGAGCCGACGCGCCGTGTCGCCGAGCACGGCGCGCTTCTCGTCGTCGCTGAGCTCCGACTCCAGGATCTGCGGCAGCAGGTGGCTGATGCGTCGCCCGACCGGGTACGAGTAGAGGTCGGTCCCGAATGCCACGCGCTCGGCGCCGAACTGGCGCACGAAGTCTTCGATGAAGTCGAAGTTGTAGCTGAGGCTCGTGTCCATCACGATGCTCGGCGCGAGTTCGGCGACGAAGAAACACTGGCGCGTCGCCTCGTACGAGCTGAACGGATCGAGGGCGAGCATCGGCACGTCGGGCAGGGCGCGCCCCAACGCGGCCAGCTTCCAGAGCGCCTCCTCGGGCGTGTCGTCCATCGCGTGAATCACGGGAACGAGCCCGTGGCTCGCCATGCGCTCGCAGTACTGCAGGATCCAACGGCTATCGAGGGACACCCCCTGAAAGCGCGTGTGGAAGCTGATGCCCACCAGACCGAGGGACGCGATGCGATCGATCTCCTCGAAGCTCGCCGCGCCGTCGCGCGGCTCCACGACACCGACGGCGGCGGGAAAGCGGTCGGGGCGGGCATCGCGGTAGGCGGCGATCGCGTCGTTCTCGGCGCGCGTGTCGACGATCCCTCGGCTGCGCTCGTAGCCGTGGCCGGGAATCACGAGGGCCTGGGCGACACCGCCGCTATCCATGATCTCGAGTCGTGAGGTGAGCTCGCGCTCGGCGTACTGCCCCGCGGTCAAGCCCTCCGCGTTCTCGAGCGCACCGCCCAACGCGCGGAAGGCGTTCCCCACGTGGTGGTGCACATCGAGGACGGGGAGCGTTTCGTCCGGTTGCGTCGTCGCCATCGCGGGTCCCCTCGAAACGAGTGCGTCAGTCGAAGACGGCCCAGGTGAGCCGCTCCACCACCGTACGGAGCAGGTCGACCTCGGCCTTGCGCTGCCGCTTCGAGACCTTCCCGAGCACCTTGTCGTACTCGGCCGCCAGATCGCGGGTCAAGGCATCGGCGAAGGCCCAGCCCTCGCGCGTGAGGCCGACCAGGATCGACCGGCGGTCGTCCGGGTTCGGTGTGCGCTCGATGGTCCCGGCCTGCTCGAGGCGATCCAACGCGCGGGTGAGTCCCGCCGAGGTGATCTGTACGAATTCGTTCAGCTCGAGGGGCGTCGTGCGATAGCCCTTGCCGCGCAGGCGCAGGCCGCCGACCACGCGAAACTCGGCGTCGCTGATGCGGTGGGCTTTCAAGGCGCGTCGATAGAAGGCCTCGGTGAGCTGTCGCGCCGCGCTCAGATGCGCGAAGTAGGCGAAGGCGTCGCCGTCGACATCCGGGTGGGCCGCCTCGTGCCGCGCGCGGGAGCCGTCGAGCAGGTCGAGGACCCGGCGGCGATCCGCTTCGGGCGAAGCGGGGTCCGGCTCCTTCGTGACACGTTTCGCAGGGCTCACGTCCGACCGACTCCCCTCGACACCCGTACCCGTCGTTCGTAGAATACTAGTTGCGCAGTTAGTCAAATGCCACGGTACCGCGCGTTCGCGCCACGGCGAACGATGTCGAACGAGGGGGCTCGGAACGTGCCCCAGACACCGAGCGGCGAGCTCACCTCGCGCGACCTCGCAGCCTACGGTCTGGCCTCGGTGCCGGCGCAGTTCAGCTACGTGCTCATGCTGATCATGTACCTGAAGTTCGCCGTCGACGACCTGGGCGCCTCGGCCACCGCGGTCGGCACGATCTTTCTGGTCGCGAAACTCTGGGACGCAGTCTCCGACCCGCTCGTCGGCAACTTGTCCGATCGCACCCGCAGCCGCCTGGGACGTCGCAAGGGCTGGCTCTACGCGTCGGGCCCGCTACTCGCGCTCTTCGGTGCGATGGCCTGGGCGCCGCCGGCGACCCTCGAGGGGACGGGTCTCATCGCCTGGATCGCCGTCGCGATCTTCGGCTTCTACACCGCCTACACCGTCTTCGAGGTGCCCCACATGGCCCTCGGCGCCGAGCTCACCTTCGAGCGGCAGCAGCGCAACGTGGTGTTCGGCGTCCGTCAGGTGCTGCGCACCCTCGGCATGTTCGCGGCGGGCACGCTCGGCGTGCACTGGGTCGGTCAGGGGCGCGGACCGGCGGCCATGCTCGGGTTCGTCGCCGCGGGCATCGCTTTCGCCCTCGTCGTGGGGTGCGTCGCCGCCCTCCCCCGCGAGCGAGCCGAATTCGCCGGGCGCGGCGGCCACAACCCGCTGCACGCCGTACGCGACGTCTTCGCGAACCGCCACGCGCGCCTGCTCCTCTTCGTCTTCTTCATCGAGAACCTCGGCTCGGGCGCCATCGGCGTGCTCACCCCCTTCGTCATCGAATACGTCGTGAAGCGCCCCGACCTGCTTCCGGCCCTGCTCGGCGGCTACATGGTGTCGGCCCTGGTCGCCGTCCCGCTCTGGGTGTGGCTCGGCCGCCACTTCGAGAAGCGCCGTCTCTGGCTCTTCGCGCTCGTCCAGGGCGGTGTGGGCTACAGCCTCGTGTTCTGGTCGGGAGAAGGCGATTGGCATTGGATCGCCGCGTGCGCCGTGTTGGCCGGCGTAGCGAACGCCTGTGGCAACACGCTCGGCCAGGCCCTGAAGGCCGAGGTCATCGACTATGACGAGCTCCTCACGGGCGAACGCAAGGAAGGCGCGTATTTCGCCGGCTGGAGCTTCATGTCGAAGCTCGCCGGCGGCATCATGATCGGTGTGGTCGGCGTGGGGCTCGACTGGTCGGGCTATGTGGAGAACGCCGCCGAGCAGACCGAACTCGCGAAGGACACGATGCTCTGGCTGATGGGCGGAGTCCCGATGGTCGCGTTCGCGATCGCGGTTGCGCTCTTCTCTCGCTTCGAGCTCTCCGAGCGAGAACATGCCCGCATCCGTCGAGAGCTCGACGCCCGCGGCGACGCAGAAAGGTGATCGAGCGTCGCACCACCCCAAGGTCGAGTCCCGCATGTGCCCGCGATGGCACATGCCCACGGCCACTCCGGCTTGAACTAGAATGAGGTGGCCTCGCCCTCACGAGACAAGACCATGGACCTCCCCCGGTTCTCGTTCGCTTCGATCGTGACGCGAGCACTGGCCGCGTGTACGTCGACCCTGTTCCTCGGCACGAGCGTGACGGCGCTTTCCCTCGAGAGTCGGATCTATCGAGAGGACTACGAGGCGGAGACCGTCTTTCCGACGACTCCCGAGGAGGACGTGCTGGGCATCGCCGGGATGTCTGGCTTCGACACGCTCCTCACAGGGGAACCTGCGCTCCAGTCGGGGGCGGCGCAGGTCTTCGCCTCGGGCCCCATCAATCTCGAGGGAACCGCTATCGACACCGCCGCCACGCTCGGAGCCAATGACTTCGGTCTGCGTGGCCAGTACGCCAACGTGACGATGGTGGGCGACGGGACCGCGTTCGCCGGCCTTTCGTCTGCCGTCGAGATCACACGAGATGCCATCTCCGTCGGAGTGCGCATGCAACGGCAAGCCGGCAACGAGTCGGCCGAGCTACGCGTCTCGCTGGTCTCGGGTGCCGACGGTGTGACGGTCATCGCCGAGGCGTTCCTCGCGTTGAGCGGACGAGAGGCCGCTGCACTTCTGGGAGGTGCCGCGTTCACCTTGGACCTCTTCGTGGACCGCGGATCGAACCGAGCGCTGGGATCGATTCGGGTCGATGGATATCCGGAAACCCCTCCCGTCGACATCGACCTGTTCGGCGTGGGGACATCGGCGATCGCCAGCGCATCACAACTCGGCGGCTTCGACCGATTCGCCACCCAGCCCAGCAGCGTCGAACTCGACCTTACCGCGTTCGAGGTGCACTCCGAGCTACTGCGATCGTTCAACATCGATGTGGGCACCGGGCTAGGGACGCCTTCCAACTCCTTCGGTGCGGCGGGGCCCGCGGGCCCGTGGACAGAGATCGGTGTAGGCACGACGCTTCTGACCGACACCCTCGGAATCCCGAGCGGCGCGAGCGCGTTGCTGATCACGAGCTCCGCCGCAGGATCGATCGGCCCCGGCGCCACCGACGCGGAGCAATTGCTCGGCGACTATGGCTTCGACTGTGCGTTCCCGAGCGTCTGGTCTCTACAGGTGACGGGCCTGGCAGAAACCGCGCACGACGTGATCGTCTACGCCCCGGCCGACACCCAGACGATCAGCGGGGCGATCCGAGTCAACGGGAACCTCGTCGGCGACCTGGATGGCGATCCGACGTTCGCGCTGGTGGAGGGGGTCTCCTGGAAGCGGGTGGTCACCTCGGCGCCAGGAGGCGCCATCACCGTGTCGGGAAGCGAGGGCTCGCCGCTCTGCGCGGGCGTCTCCGGACTACAGATCGTCGCGAGGGCCTTCCCCGCCGTGCCCGGCCTCAGCGACCCCTTCGCGCTCGCCGCGGTCGCGCTGCTCCTGTGCGGGCTGGCCGGCCACGCGCTGCGCGGCTGCCCGACGACCGCGACCCATCCTGGACGGTCCGGCGGCACGGGGCGAGGGGGTGAGCACGGCTGGACGCGCTCGCCGGGAGCGCCGCTCCGTGATCGCGCGCGGCCGGCGGCGGGCGCCCACCCGGCGCTCAGCCCGCCGCCTCCTGCGGCACCAGGCGCTTGCGGCTGCAGAGGAAGCGAACCGGCCGTTGCACGATCGCGCGTGACCAGCCCGCGATCCGATCGTCGAAGCGGCCTTCGCTGAGGAGCGTCAGGAACTTCGCCCAGACGCGTCGCTGGTCCGCTTCATCCTGGCAGGGTCCGAACTCTCCTCGTCGGATGGCGGCGCCGAGGCGCACCCAGAAGCGCAGTTCGTCCCATCCTTGCCCGGAATAGAGCGCGGCTCCCTCGAGCCCGCGTCCCAGCGCGATCGCGTTCGCGACGATGCTCGAACGCAGGGCCTCGAAACCGGGCTCGTCCGCACCAGCACCCGCCTGCTCCTGCAGGAGCGTTGGATTTCGCCGGGACGTTCGCGGTGACGGTGAGACGGACGGTTCGCGCAACTGCTACTCGACCGTCATCACGCCGCGCATCGTGACGTTGTGCCCGGGAAAGGTGCAGAGATACGGGTAGGTGCCCGGCGCCGGCGCCGTGAACTCGATCGTGTCCGATTCACCGCCGCCGACCAGCTTCGTTCGAGCAACCACCTTGTCCGCCTGGTCTTCCGGGAAGTACTCGGTGTCCTGCTTCATCACGGCAGCTGCCGCAAAGGCGTCGACGTCGGTTCCTGCTGTCAAGATGACGAGGTTGTGCCCCATCGCGACCTTCGGCATCTGGCCGACGTGTTTCAGTGTCAGCTTGACCGACTCACCGGCTTTGACCGTGAACTCGGTCACGTCGAACTTCAACATGTCGTCGCCTTCGATCACGACTTCGGCGGCGTGAGCCGCGCCAGCCCAGGCGAGGATGGTGACCATCACGAGCGCGCGCAGAACCTTCATCTTTCCTCCCGTTGTCTCAGTGAAATTCCCCGCAGAGGCAGGGCGAAACGCATCGTAGCTCCCGGACCGGCCTTGACCGGACTTCGGAAACGACGCATCGTGGACGTTAATGAAAACGATTTTCATTTTCAAACGAGGCCTGGCAAGCCTCCTGTTCCTCCTGATGCCGCTGTGGCTCGGCTCGGCGTGCAGCGTCCGGGACGGTGGCCGTGCCCCAGAGAGCGCGGCCCCGCCGCGAGCCTTCGCCCCGCCGCCGCTCGACGTGTTCGGACATCGATTCGAACGCCGAACGCTCCCCAATGGGCTCCAGGCGCTGGCGGTGCAGGAGTCCGAAACGGACTCGGTGTCCGTCTACGTGGTCTATGCGGTCGGATCGAGGATGGAAACCCCGGAAACCTCGGGACTCGCCCACCTCACGGAACACGCGATGTTTGCAGGAACCCACGAAGTCGGGCCAGGAGAGCTCGAGCGAACGGTCCGCGAACTCGGAGGCGATGCGAACGCCTATACCCGAGACGACTACACCCTCTACTACGACGACGGGATCCCACCGGCGGCGCTCGCGCGTGTGCTCGACCTCGAAGCCGACCGCATGCGCAACCTGTCGTTTCCCGAGAAGGCCGTCTCCGCGGAACGCTCCCGCTTGGAGGTGGAAGAACGCGAGACCGCGAGCGATACGCGTCGGCGCCGATTGCTGATCGATCGGTTCGTGTTCGGGCCGGCCGGCTACGGCGCCTCGGTTCCCGACGAGAACGGTCACACCCAGGCGCGACAGATCGAGATAGAGACGATCAGAGCTTTCTACGACCGGTGGTACCAACCCGGCCGGGCGGCGGTCGTCGTTGCCGGCGACCTTCCAGCAGGCCAAGCGCTCGATGCCATCGAGCGAGCGTTCGGCGCCATCCCGGCAACGAACCCTGTGAACCGTGCGTTCGCTCGTGCGACCCCAAGTGCCGGAAGCATCGAGCGAACCGCCAAGCTCTCCATGCCGCGAGTCGTTCGTGCCTGGTTGGGGCCCGCCCGCCGTACCGACGAGGGCTCGCTCCTCGACCGCGTCGCCCTCGAGACCCTGGCCCTCGTTCTCGATCAGCGTCACACCGGGCTCTCGGTCTCGGCCGGCCAACGTCAGGGTCGCGATCGGTTCACGCTCTCCGCAGCCGGCGCTGACGCCGACGCCCTCGTGGAGAAGGCGCTCCGGGAAGCGACGATCGCGCCCATGGCCGCCTCGGACCTCGCGGCTGCCCAGAATCTCCTGGAGCGACGCCTGTCGAGCGCTCCGCTTCGCGGGCGACCCTATTTCTCGCTGGCCGCCCAGCTCGGCATCCACAGCGCTCTCGGCGACCCGACCTACCTCTCGGACTACCCGGCGGTGTTGCGCGACCTGACACCGGCATCGGTACACGAGGCCGCCCAGCGATGGCTCGTGCCCGCGTCGGGGGTCGCGATGCGCTTCGTGCCCGACGAGGGATCTCAGATCGCCGATCCCACGCAGCTTCCCGATGATTCGAAAGCGCTCTGGGCCTTCGCCGAGCGCGCGCTCGATTCGGGGGACCACGCGACCGCCGCGGAAGCGTTCACGCGCTTCGCAGCGCAATCGGAGAGCCGCAAGCAGCGCGTAATCGCCTTGTTCTACGTCGGTCGGCTCGAGCGAGAACTCGGACGGATGGAACGAGCGCGAGCCGCGCTCGAAGAGGCCCTCTCCATCGTCGACTATCCCGCTGTGCGCGCCGAGCTCGAGGCCTTGGATTCGGCAAGTGGCGCCGGTGATGCGACGTCCAGCGTCGCTGCAGCCCCGCCTCCGGAGCCCGAGGTGCGGCGGAAGGGCCGCGGCGTCGCGAACCCGGAGACGCTCGACCCCGAAATCGTGCGTCTCGCCGAGACGTGGATGACGCGGGTCGAGCGCTGGCGGGGTCTCCCGTTCCGCGAAGACCTGCGCATCGAGTACGGCGCTCCGAACACCCGGGACGAGAAGATCGCCGGCTACTACTCACCGCGGGAAAAGCGCCTCGTCGTGATGGCGGGACGGAGCGAGACCTTCGCAAGCGGGACCCTCCTCCACGAGATCGTCCACGCGCTGCAGGACCAGCATTTCGATCTCACGCAGCTGCACGAAGCAGCCGCGTCGACCGATGCCGCGCGCGCGCTTTCCGCACTCGTCGAGGGCGAGGCCATGCTCGCCGTCTCTGAACTCATGAACTACGACTTCCTCTCGCACGCCACGCTCCTCCCGACGAGCCCGGTGGACCGAGACCGGTTCGGCAAGGTCTTCCGCTACGGCGAAGGGATGCGCATGGTGAAGGCACTGCGCGCCGAGGGGGGCTGGCCGCTCGTGAACGCGGCCTGGAACTCACCGCCGAACCGCACCCTCGAGGTGCTTCGTCCCGACCTGTGGTTGGCACGACAACACGGGAACGCGTCGCTCGCTGCGGCGGCGGACGGGTCCGAATCCCTGGGCGCGTACGGCGTCTGCCTGTTCCTGGGAGATGCCGAGGCGTCCCGCCCCGAGGCGCGCGAGTTCGCACGGCACCTGGTACAAGACCACTACCAGGCCTCGGAGCCCGGCAGCGGCCCGGGCCGCTGGACCCTCGAGTTTCGCGACCCGAGCTGGGCGACCCGCTTCGCCTCCCTGGCCCGAGAGCGCGAAGGAGTCTCGCTGCTGGACAGTGCGTCGACGGACGCGCGGGTCGTGCTCGAACTCGAAGCCTGGCGCCCCTGACCCGGCGTTCGGCGGGTTGGTCTGCCACTGGAGAATGCGTTCGGCTTCGCGGCGGCTTCTAGGAACGACGCGATGACGCGTGCAGCCCGCGCACGAGCGAAACGGCCAGCACCACGCCCACCCCGAGCAGCGGGACCGACCCGACGAGCGAGGCGAGCTGGAGCGAGCGCAGCCCTCCGATCGCCATCAGGCCGATCGGCAGCCCCGCGATCGCGATGGCCCAGAACATCCGGTGCCAGCGCTCGGGGTGCGCGCCCGCCTCGAGTTCCCTCGTCGCGCCGGCGGCCAGCGTATAGGCGGCAGAGTCGAAGGTGGTCGCGAGATAAATGAGCGCGATCACGCAGAAAGCGACCAGCGAAGCCGCACCGAAGGGCAAGGACGCGATCACGGCGACGATCGCCGCAGGCGTCCCCTGGGCTTCGAGGATCGAAAGCACAGGAACGACGCCCGTGAGCTCCGCCCAGAGCGCGTAGTTCCCAAGCACGATCATGTAGATCCAGGCGCCTCCACTTCCCAGGAAGAGCATGCCGACGATCACCTCCCGCACCGAGCGCCCGCGCGAGATGCGCGCCACGAACATCCCGACGAAGGGCGCGTAGGAGATCCACCAGGCCCAGTAGAAGACGGTCCAGTCCTCGACGAAGCGGGTGTTCTGCACGGGGTCGGTCCAGAAGCTCATCTGCACGAAGTGCTGCAGCATGTGACCGATCGAAGCGGTGCCCATCTTCAGGATGAACAGGGTGGGCCCCACCACCAGCACGAAGAGCACGAGCGCGAGACTCGTCGCCATGTTCCAGTCGCTGAGCCGGCGGATCCCACGATCCAACCCGACGTACACGCTGGCCGCGAAGATCGCGGCGCACGCGAGGATCACGCCGACGCTCCATGCGAAGGTCGGCTCGCCGGAGGTGAGGTGGGCCAGGCCCGCGGCGATCATCGGCGGGGCGAGGCCGAGAGACGTACTGGCCCCGCCGAGCAGCCCGACGATGAAGAGCACATCGATGGCGCGCCCGAGGGCGCCATCGGCGTGCCGGCCGATCACCGGCCGACACGCGCGTCCGATCCGAAACGACTTCTCGCCCCGCACGTAGACGGCATGGCCCACCGCGAGGGTGGTCAGCGCGTAGAAGCCCCAGCCGGGGAAGCCCCAGTGGAAGAGCGGGTAGCTCGTCGCCCAGGCGATCGCGGCGTCCGAACGGGGCTCGGCCCCGAACGGGGGCGCCGTGAAATAGGACGCCCACTCGATGGTGCCCCAGTAGAGCAGGCCGCTCGCGATGCCCGCGCAGAACAGCATCGAGAACCAGCTGAAGTTCGAGAACTCACGTTCGCTCGGGTCGCCCAGGGTGACGTCGCCGTGGGACCCGAACGCGAGAGCGCCGAGCAGGCCGAGCGTCAGGACCGCCGACCACAGATACGCCGGCGCGAGGTGCGTCGCGATGGCTTCGTAGCTGGCCTCGATGAACGAAGCGCTGTGTTCCGGCGCCAGGGCCAGCATGATCGCAGCCAGCAGCAGCGCCACCAGCGAAGTCGCGAAGACGGGCCTGTCCAGGGTTCCCGGTTGATTCGGGTCGGCGTCGGGATCCACGAAGTTTTCTCGCGTGCATGCTACCCCGAACGCCTCAGCGCGTGAGGAGGAATCCGCGCGACACCGGCGAGCGGCGCGGGTCGGCAAACCAAGCCGCGCAGTGACGCCGTGTGCGGACGATCACCGGCGCAGGCCTTCGCCGCGGCCGAGCCCCGAGAGCGCGCGGCCTATTCAGAGGGCCGGCAGGCTCGTGTTCCCGGACGAGATCGGGAGGCTCGGAGGCGCGCAAAGCCGGCGCCGATGGCCAGGATCACCCCGATCCCGCCCAGCGGGGTGAGCCCGGGAACGGTCTGCAGCAACGGGGTCGACGCGGGATCGACGGGGTTCGTTCCCGAGGTCGCCTCTCGCAGGTCGTCTGCGCCGTCACCATCCGTGTCGGACTGCAGCGGATCCGTTCCCGTATCCCCGAGGTCGACGAAGACACCCGTGTTCGTCTCGACGGTGTCGGGCAGGCCGTCGCCGGCATCGAAGGAGCGATCGAAGCGGCCGGCGCATGGGGGCCGATTCTCGGCCTCGCCCCGGGCCCAGGTCAAGGCGACCCGGGCTGGGTTCGACACACCGCCGCCGTCGCCCGAGGGCAGGTACGCTCGCAACCTGCCGCAAGGGCGCTCGAAGCCTGCCGAGAGGAATCGCCATGATCCGTACGTCTCGTCTCACCTTTCCCGGTGCCGGCGGCACCGAGCTGGCCGCCCGCTATGACGCCCCGGTGGGACCGGTCCGCGCGACGGCGCTCTTCGCTCACTGTTTCACCTGCTCGAAGGACTTCGTCGCCGCATCGCGCGTCTCGCGGGCGCTCGCCGAGCGAGGCTTCGGGGTCCTGCGCTTCGACTTCACGGGGCTCGGTCACTCGGCCGGCGAGTTCGAGAACACGAGCTTCTCCTCGAACGTCGACGACCTCGTCGCCGCCGCGGATCACCTGCGGAACACCGTCGGCGCCCCCGCCCTGCTCGTCGGACACAGCCTCGGCGGCACCGCGGTGCTCGCGGGCGCGGCGCGGATCCCCGAGGCCGCGGCCGTGGTCACGATCGGCTCGCCGGCCGACCCCGCCCACGTCCGCCGGCTGTTGGTGGACGCCCTGCCCGGCGTCGAGAGCGAGGGAGTCGGCGAAGTCGAACTGGCGGGGCGGCGCTTCCGGATCCGACGCGAGATGATCGAAGATCTCGAGCGTCATCCGCTCGCGGAACGCATCGCCTCACTCCGCAAAGCGCTCCTGGTGATGCACGCCCCACTCGACGCCCAGGTCGGCATCGACAACGCCAGCGAGATCTTCCTCGCCGCGAAGCACCCGAAGAGCTTCGTCTCCCTCGACGGTGCGGACCACCTGCTCACGCGCGCGCAGGATGCAGATTACGCCGCCGGCGTGATCGCGAGCTGGGCGGCGCGCTACCTCCCGGCCGAGGCGGCCGATTCAGCCGGCGAAGCCGAACCCGGTGAGGTCACCGTGACCGAGACCGACTACGGCCGCTATGCGAACGACATCCAGATCGGACCGCACCGGCTCCGGGCCGACGAGCCGCCGTCGGTGGGCGGCGACGACTCGGGTCCGACCCCGTACGGACTGCTGTCGGCCGCGCTCGGCGCGTGCACCACCATGACGATGCGGATGTACGCCGATCGCAAGAAATGGCCGCTCGAACGCGTCTCGGTGTCGGTGCGACACGCGAAGATCCACGCGAAGGACTGCGAGAGCTGCGAAACCGAGACCGGGAAGGTCGACCGCTTCGAGCGCGCGCTTCGGATCGAAGGCCCGAGCCTTTCCGACGACCAACGCGCACGCCTCGTCGAGATCGCCGACCGCTGCCCGGTCCACCGCACGCTCCACAGTGAGGTGGAGATCCGGACGCGCGTGCTCGACTGAGCGCCTAGGGCGCGGCGAGGTGCTCGGCGAGAAATCGCAACACCCGATCCAGGATCTGCGCGGTCTGTTCCGGTGTGGTGGCATGCTCAGCGTCGTCAATCCAGAGCCACTCCACCGGTTTCCCGCGGGCGAGCAGCATGTCGCGCATACGGACACTGTGCTCCCGGTCGACGCGTCGGTCGAGATCGCCGTGGACCAGGAGTACGGGGATATCGATGGCGTCCGCCTGGTACGCCGGCGATGTCGCGATGAGGCGTTCCCGGTCGGCCACGGGGTCGCCAACGATCTCGGCGTAGGCCTGGCGCCCGTGTTCGGTAACCGCGAAGTCGCTCGAAGCGAACAGGAGAAGGAGATCGCTGGCGCCTGCTGCCGAAGCCGCGCAACGGTAAGGATGTCCGGGGCGGGTCGCGCTGATCAGCGCCGAGTAGCCGCCGTAGCTGTACCCGAAGATGCAGACCCGCTTGGGATCGACCTCGCCCTCCGAGAGCACGCGCTGGAGCGCTGTCTCGATGTCGTCTTCGATCCCGCGTCCCCAGGCATGTCGGCCGGCATCGAGGAACCCCCTGCCCTTGCCGGACGAACCGCGATAATTCACCTGGAGCACCGCGAACCCCGCGCCGGCGAGCGACTGCACCCAGGGGTTGAAGTCGCGCGTGTCGCGCATCCCGAGAGGCCCGCCGTGTGGCATGACGACGAGAGGGGGGCGTGCTCCCTCGAACCGTTTCGGCAGCGCCAGGAAGGCCTCGATCGAAAGACCGTCCGCGGAATCCACCTCGAAGACACGCACTGGAGACAACCGATCGGAATCGACCCAGGGCATCCGCTTCCCGACCTCCTCCAGTTGCTGGGAGAACTCATCAACCAGGAAGTAGCTGCCGGGATCGGACGAATCGCTGACGAGAACGATCGACCGACCTCGGTCGGCAGACGTGCTCACGATCTGGGTGATCTGCTCCGGAAAGCGGCTCTGGAGCAAGGCGCGCTTCTCGGAGAGGATCTCGTCGAAATAGTGGTGCCGCGCCACTCCGGCCTCCTCGTAGGAGACCCCGATGACCTCTCTACCCTGGTAGTCGGTGATGACGTTCAAGATGTCGAGCACCGGATGCGCGAAGATCACCTCTCCGAGGCGCCCGCTTTCGATGTCGTAGCGGCGGAGCGCAGCGGTCGGACGGTCCTCACTACTGAGGACGAGCAGGTCGCGACCGCCGTTCGCGAAGCCCACCGGAATCGCCGGCTCGTCGTCGATAGCATCCCAATGGCCGATCTTCTGCCAGCGGGAGTTCACATCCGCGCGGTATCGAAGTGTCCGCTCGGTCGGCGAGTCCGGGTCATAGGTCAGCGCCGCTCTCAGTAGCCCTTCGGCGTCCGCAATCCAGCGCAAGGCAGGCTCCGGCAACGCCGAGACCTTGAAGCGATCGTGCAGGGTCCGACAGGGAGGGTCGCCGGAACGCTGACGCCGGCACCCGCTGGGCGAGACGAGCTCGGAGATCGGAAGGCGATACGCATCGCTCCCGACGGACCACAGAAGCTCGCCTTTGACGAGCGGCAGCGTATCGATCACACGGCCGCGCGATCGGATCGGAGAGAGGCGCTTCGCCACCGAGCGCTCCATCGTCTCGAGCGTCGCGATGGCGTTCCGATAGCCCCCCCTGTGTCGATGGCTGACGATCAAGGTGTCGTCATCGATCCAAGCGCTCCAGATCGGATCCTTCTGCAGCAGCAGGGTCGTCGACTCCCCCGACTCCACCATGCGCACCCGCAGGCAATGCGACTCGTAGTCGAAACAGGTCTCCACGAGTAGCCGACCCGAGGGGTTCAGGACGGGCCGGCTCACAGCGACCGGGCGGAACAGGTCCTCGGTCGTCTGACCCGTCGCTTCCGTGCTGACCGCCAGGAGGTGAGCGACGACGAGACAGGCGAGGCTCCACCGGTGCTTCACGGAGAGGACCCAGAAGCGTTCGCTCCCCGTGTGGCTGCGCGGTGGCGCTCGAGGAAGACGTGGTGCGCAGGTCCGTTGTACGCGAAAGGGTAAGCCTGAGAGAGATCGGGATAGGCCTCGCCCACCATCTCGCGCGCGATCGCCGTCCGGTCGATGGTAGTCATGTACACCTCGTACTCGCCCATTTGCTGGACGTCGAGCATCCCGACGTAGTTGATGCTCCCGGGCTCGACGCGGAAGTACAGGCGTTCCTCCGGACGGAACTCGAAGGCCGTGTCTTGCTGCCGATAGAAGCGGCGTCGCTCCCCGCCGCGGGCCGTCAGCAGGATCTCCGACCATCGGTAGCTGCCCGAGCGGATCCCGATGAGCTGAAGGTGCTCTCCCACCGGCACGTCCTCGGCGACCAGGGTCCGCCCCGCATGCACGGCGCCGAGGGGGGCGTTGGTGCGCACATGCACGACCAGGAGTCCGTCGAGAGGCCCCAATGCCACCGCGTCCCCTGGAAAGACGGGCCACGAATTGGCGCAGCCCACGAGGGCCGCGACGCTCCCGGCGAGGAACACCCCGCGAAGTGCCCTTCCCAGGCGGCGGGCTCGGGCCGTCCTCCTCTCGAGGCGGCGGTCGGTTCGGGCCTTCTCCTCGGCGAACGTCAGCGTCGACGACCCTCGCATCAGCCCTCGAGCTGCTCGATGCGCGCGCGGAGCTCCGACATCAGGAAGGGCTTCTCGAGGAACGCCACTCCCTCGTCCCGTTCCTCGGCCGTGCGAATCATCTCCTCGGTGTAGCCCGAGACGAACAGCACCTTGAGATCCGGATGCCGCTGCCGAAACTGGCGCGCCACCTCGGACCCGGAAGCGCCGGGCATGACGATGTCGGTGACCAGGAGATCACAAGGCCCGAGTCCTTCGGCCGCCGCCGTCGCCTCGTCACCGTTCGGGTACGCGGTCACCTCGTACCCCGCGAACTCCAGCGTCGAGACGATCAGCTGGCGTATCGAGCGGTTGTCCTCGACCACGCACGCCCAGCGCGCCTCGCCCGAAGGGGCTTCGCGTCGAGCGTCGGACGCGCGAGACGGGTGCTCGCGCCAGCGCGGCAGGCGCAAGGTGGCCCGGCTCCCTTCGCCGGGCGCGCTCTTCAGCTCGAACTCCCCGCCCATCTGGACGGCGAGCCCGTACACCGTCGAGAGCCCGAGCCCCGCACCCGGGCTGCGCGTCTTCGTGGAGAAGAACGGATCGATCGCGCGGTCGAGGGTTTCGGCGTCCATGCCACGGCCGTCGTCCTCGACCGAGAGCACGACCGCATCGCGGCCGGTTTCGGACAGCGTGCCAGAACGAACGCAGACGCGGACCGTTCCCGACCCATCGCTGGCTTCTCGCGCATTCAAGAGGAGGTGGGTCAGGACCTCTTCCAGCGCGTGCGCACCCGCTCGAATCCAGTGCTCGCCGGGGTCGACGTCGAAGGAGAGGTCGACGGCGTTGCCGACCACTTCGCGGAGCCGGAGACGCAGGGCGTCGAGCTCGGCACCGAACTCCACCGCCCGCTGCCCGAGCGGTTGTCCCTTCGAGAGGCCCATCAACTGGGACGTCAGGCGCGACGCGTTGGCCGTGGCCCGGACGATCTCGTCCCGGCTCGCGCTGGGCTCCAGCAGCCCGGCGTGGCCGCCGATCACGGTCAGCAGATTGTTGAAGTCGTGGGCCACACCGGCGGCCAGGCGCGACACACCCTGCAGTCGATCCGCGGTTTGCTCGCGGGTGCGCCGCCGCCGCTCGCGTTCGATCGGGCGAGTGGCAAACGTCCAACGCGCGGCGTCGCGGTGGACGATCGCGAAGGCTTCGCACCAGTGCCAAAGGCCCGCCTTGTCGATCGCCCGATGCTCTAGACGCGTGGTCACGGCGGTTTCGGTGGCCAGCCGCGAACGCCAGGCCGTGAGCTTCGGCCAATCGTCCGGATGAATGAACTCCGAGAGATCGCGCCCGACGATCTCTTCCGGGTAGAAGTCCGCGATCTTCTTGATGCTGGGGCTGGCGTAGACGATGCGGTCCCCTTCGGTCTCGATGATCCAGTCGAAGGCCGCCTCGCCGAGGCTGCGGAGTCGATCGCGCTCCTCCTGCGCGGTTTCCAGCGCACTGCGACGCTGGTGCTCGATGGCGACACCCGAGAAGCCGAAGGAGGCCGTCAAGAACGTGGCGGTCCAGCCCACCGACGCAAGCTGGGGATCCGTGGCCCGCGCCGCGATGATGGCGATCACCGCCATGCTGGCGAAGGTCCAGAACACACCGGAACGCGGGCCTAGCAGGTAGGCCGCGGTGAAGCCGACCACGCAGATCGAGAATGGGACCGACTCCTCGTTCCCCGCGAAGAGCGGACTGATCGCCACCCCCAGCAGGATCACCGCGAGAAAGAAGTGGGCCGCACTCGCCAGGGAACGGGTGGTGTGGAGGAGCCCCAGGGACAACGAGACAGGCGCCGCCCACGCGAGCACGAACCACGCGCGCATCCCTTCGCCGAGCAGGGTGTGCTGGGTGTAGCTCCAAAGGGCCGATGCCAGTGAAATGAGGACACCGATGGCGAGCAGCTGCGCGCGCCGACGCACCTCGGGTGTCTCGGGACGAAGCGTCGACGGGAGCAACACGTCGATGCTGGACCAGAAACGCGGGGTTCCCATGCTCGCTCGCCCTGTCCCGAGGTTGCCTCAGCGATCGGACAGGGGCGCGTTGCGGGTTGGCCCTGCTTGCCCCTCACCGGTCCGCGGGCTCGATCGTACACCAAGAAGGTCCCCGCCCTGGGTAGAACTACGGCGGGATTGCAGCTCCCCCACGCGACTTCAAGTGGACTGGACCCAGCGGGGGCGAAACAGCCAGGGCAAAACCCGCTGCAACCAAGGGATGGGCAGGAAGGTCGTGAGGCCCCTTGGTGCCGTCGAAGACGGCGAGTCCGGGCAGCACCACGATCTCGGCGAGCAGGACACGTGAGACGCGAGGCCCAGCACGGGCACCTTTCAGAAGGGCCACGCACCGCCGGCCAGCAACACGACGTAGACGACGATCACCCCTCGCGCGAGAACCCGTCGCCACGGCACCGCCGCCACCTTCGATCCTCCTTCCGACCCGCGTCTTCGCGCTCGAGCGACCGCACGGCTGGATTCTCGGGGCGGAAGACCGGCGAGGTCGAGTAAGGGGCGTTCAGCGGGGTCGTCGGTGGGGCGCCGGAGCGGCGCAGCCCCAGCAGAAAACGCCTCGCCTCGGGGCTGTTCCAATCCGCCGGCCCCACGACCGACGCGAGGATGTACCCATCCGGACCAATCACGAAGCTGGTCGGGATGCCGTAGACGCCGAGCGTGGCCGACAAGACATCGTCGACGTCCTCGAAGGCACGCAGATGGGACAGACCCCGCTTGCGAAGGACCCCTTCGACTTCGTCCGCACCGATGTCCTGGACCAAGGCGACCACGCGAATGCCCTGCTTCCCGAGTGACTCTTGCAAGCGGTCGAGTTTCGGCAGCTCGGTTCGGCACACCCCGCACCAGGTCGCCCAGAACGACGCGACGACGACCTGGTCGCGGAACTCCACGAAACCCCACTCGCGCCCGCCGGCCTCGCGGAAGATGTACTCGGGTACCGGAACGGGTTCGGGGAGCACGTGGAGCTGCTGGCCGAACGCGCCCTCCGGTTCGGGGGCAGGTTCGCGGGCGCTCGCCGGGGCGACCGTGAGCAGCGCGAGCACGAGACCGAGCAGCGCGGTTCGGATCCGGAAGTGCATGGGCGGAGGCTAGCGCGAAGCGCAGCGACGCTTCACGCGCCGAAACGGCGGCGCAGTGCCGCCACCAGCGCGGCGTCTGCTCGCTGCGACACCCACTCGAGAGGCGTGCGACCGCGTCGCACCGCGATGAATCCCACCGCCACCAGGAGCAGCGCCGTGATCAGCAGGTTCGGCCACGCGTTGAGTTCCCACTGTCCCTGCCAGACGAAGGGGCGATCCGAGAACGGGAAGAGATAGCTGAGCGTCCACAGCGAGCGTCCCGGTCCCGCCGAGCCGACCAGATCGCCGAGCAGATGGAGATGAAAGGAGACGAACGCGAGCGCCGCGGTGACGGCCCGGCGTTCGGCGACGCAGGCGACGGCCAGACTCAGCGCGACCCCGAAGAAGAGGTTGTGCGCGACGACGTGGTGGTAGGCCGCGTAGAGACCCGCCGACGGGTGCGTCCCGGTCGCGAAGTCGACGAGGATGCCCGCGCCGTCGAGATCGGGGAGCAGGCCGGCGAGCAGGATCCAGCCGCGATCGCGGCGCGGAAGGGGCGTCACTTCGGCGGTGAGCCAACCGACGAGACCGTGGCTGACCGGGTTCACGGGAGATCTCCGGCGCACATCAACCGCTCGCGCACGACGTCCCGAGGATGGAGCTGCCACGGGTAGCGATCGTCCGCGACCTCGACCCAGTGCAGACGTCCGGCGTCGCGCCAGGCATCGAGCACGATCCCGTCGGCAAGCCCGCCGTCCGTGGGAACGACCACCACACTGCTGTGTTCTCGCAACGGGTTCCCGTGGTGGGCGACGGCCCAATGCAGCGAGAGCCCGGAGACACCGAGCGGGGTCAGTGCGTGCAGGAGGTCGCGGGTCCAGTGACAGCACAGGGCACGCTCTCGGAGCCCGAGGTGATAGGCGAGGTTGCCCAGCAGCGGGGAGGCGAGTGGGCGGTAGGCGTCGCGCAGCTCGGCGGTCGCGACGAATGCTCGCTCGGCGAGCGTCGCCGCCTCGAGGCGGTCGACGCCGGGCAGGGATGCCAGCGCTGCGGCGAGCTCGCCCTGCCCTCTCGGGTCGGCCACCTCGGGCGGTCGGAAGCAGGCGAGCACCAGACAGCCCATGCAAAGAACGATGGGAACCCTGCGACCGCCCGCACCCACCCAGCGCCGCTGGCTCATGCGGACACACGCTAGCAGGCGCTGCCATCGCGGATCCGCGACCGCGCCCACCATTCTGCGCCGAACCGATTCCCGCGGGCCCGGCGGGTGACCTTTTCGAGACCCACGGCATTGACCGAGTGGGAGCAGGACCGCTGCGGCGCCCTCGCGCCAGGTGGGTTCCCAAGAGGAGGAAGCATGGATCTCGGAATCATCATTCAGCTCATCAGCGGTGCCGTGGGCGGCAACCTCGCTGGCGCGGCGCTCAAGGAGAACAGCCTCGGAACGCTGGGGAACAGCCTCGCGGGCGTGCTCGGCGGCGGCATCGGCGGCACGGTTCTGGCGGCCCTCGGGATCGGCGGCGGAGGTGCGACCGAGATCGGCGGCATCTTGAGCAGTGTGGCGGGCGGTGGTGTCGGAGGCGCCGCGCTGCTCTCGGTGGTCGGCGTCGTGCGCTCGATGCTGGCGAAGGCCTGAGCGAAAACGTGCGGCGCCCTAGAGGCGCGCCACCGCGACCGCGCAGTGCTTGTAGGAAGGCTGGCGCGAGTAGGGGTCGAAGGCGCGTAGCGTGAGTCGGTTCGTTGCTTCGTGGTGCATCGCCGCGAAGAGCTGACCGGGCTGGACGTTCGGCGTGAGGTAGGCCTCGAACTCGGCCTTGCCCCGGCGCGAGCTCACCTGGACCGGGTCGCCACTCCGGATGCCCAGGTTCTCGGCGTCTTCGGGATGGATCTCGATGCGCGGAACGGCGCTGTGGAGCTTTGCGAGCACGGGCGACCGCTTCGTTCGGGTCTGGGTATGCCACTGGGCCGAGGAGCCCCGCCCGGTGAGCAACACGAACGGGTACCCGGCGTCCGTCGGCTCGGGAACCGCGCGCGGCATCTCGTAGCAGAAGGCCGCGCGCCCTCCTTCTCGCGGGAAGTGTCCGTCGGCGAACAGGCGGCGCTCGGGTGACGAGTCGGGCGACACTTCGGGGAAGGGCCACTGCACACCGCGCGCGGCGTCGAGCGCGCGGTAGCCGTCGATCCCCGAGAAGTTGCAGAAGCGTCCGCGGGAGAGTTCGCGCAGGGCATCGAAGACGTCCTCGGGCGTCTTCCAGCGTTCGAAAAGCTGCGCGCACCCCCAGGCCTCGGCCAGCAGCTGGAAGATGTGGAAGTCCGCCAGCGCCTGCCCCGGCGCGCGCCGCACCTTCTTCACCAGCCCGACCCGGCGCTCCGAGTTGATGAAGGTCCCATCCTTCTCGCCCCACCCGGCAGCGGGGAGCACGAGATCGGCTTGCAGGGCCGTCTCGGTGTCGGCATAGAGGTCCTGGACGACGAGGAAATCCAGGCGCCCGAGCAGCTCGCGGAAATCCTGCTGATCGATCCACGAGTGCGAACCGTTCGTGGCCACGATCCAGAGGCCGCGAATCGTCCCCGAGCGAATCCCTTCGACGATCTGGTCGTAGGCCCAGCCCTTGTGGTCGGGAATCGACGCGGCCGGGATGCCGAGGATCTCGGCGACCTCGCGCCGATGCTCCGGGTCGTGGAACTCGCGTCCACCCAGCAGCGAGGAGGTGTTGCTGAACAGGCGCGACCCCATCGCGTTGCACTGGCCGGTGATCGAGTTCGCGCCGGTGCCCGGCTTTCCGATGTTTCCGGTCAGGAGCGCGAGGTCGATGATCGCCTGGGCCACGCGCACGGCCTCATGGCTCTGATTGACTCCCATCGTCCACCAGAAGCTGACGCGCTTGCCGGCCGCGATCGTGTCGGCGAGGTGCTCGAGACGCTCCGGCGAGAGGCCGGTGCCCTCTGCGACGCTGGCGAGGTCGAACTGGGCGACGAAGCGCTCGAACCCCTCGAAACCCTCGGTGTGCGCGTCGACGAACGCTTCATCGACGGCGCCCCGCTGGATCAGGAGCCGCGCGAGTCCGTAGAAGAGCAGGAGGTCCGACTTCGGTGCCAACGCCAGGTGCTGAGTGGCCGCCATCGCCGTCTCGGTCTTGCGCGGATCGATCACCACGATCTCGGGTGCGTTCGGGTTCCGGCACACCCGCTCCCACAAGATCGGGTGGGCGATGCAGAGGTTCGAGCCGACCAACACGATGACGTCGGACTCCTCGAAGTCCTGGTACGTGTACGGCGGTGCGTCGAAACCGAACGACTCTTTGTAGGCGGTGGCCGCGGTGGCCATGCACTGACGCGTATTGCCGTCGCCGTGGACCATGCCCATGCCGAACTTCGCCAGCGCTCCGAAGTAGGCCAGCTCTTCGGTCGGGATCTGCCCCGTCCCGAGGAACGCCACCGACTCGCGACCGTGTTGCGCCTGGACGTCTCGAACCCGCGCACAGAAGGTGTCGAGCGCCTCCTCCCAGGACACGGGCTGCAGCGTCCCCGTGGCGTCGCGCAAGAGAGGACGGTCCGCACGGTCGGGCGCCGCCATCGGCGTGAGCGCTTCCCAGCCCTTCGGGCATGCCATGCCGAGGTTCACCGGGTATTCGGTGTCGGGCGACAGGTTGATGGCTTCGCCATCGCGTAGATGGACCCGGAGCCCGCAGCCCGTCGAGCAGAAACCGCAGACCGTGGTGGTGGTGCGATCGGGGGCGAGCCGAGACGGCACCTGGCCCAGTCCGAATGCGCCCGGTTCGCGGAGGAGGTCGCGGGTGAGCGGGCCGTCGCGCCGGTGCAGCAGATCCTGCGCTCCCTGAAGAACGCGCTCGGAAACCGATCGGGCCATGGATCCTTCCTCTCGCAGCTCAGGAGCCGGGCATGCGCGGCGCCACCGCGGCCCGGAAGAAGAGATGTCGCTCCAGCCACTCGCCACCCAGGCTGCCGACCAGAGCAAGCGCCGCGATCGCCATCCAAATCGGGTGGGCTCCCGACACGAGCACCCCGCACGCGACGAGGAGCGGCAGGATCACCGTGGCACCCCAGCCCAACCACACGCGCGACGTGGCCTCGCGAGCGAGCGGACCCTCGAGCAAGCGGTTGCGGCGCGCGACCAGCGCGTGCTCCGGGTCGTCGTCGGTGGGTTCGGCCTGGCTGCGCTCGAGGCGCAGCTTCGCCACTCCGAGCGCGGCCCACGCCACCCCGGCCACGACCCCGAGGCTCGGCGCCACCGCCGCGTCGAAGAGGCTGCCCACGCAGAGTCCGGCCACGCCCAGCAGCGCCGTGGTCGCGAAGAAGAGCGGACCGGTGCGACTCCAACGCCAGATGCGACGCGGCGTGTCCGCGTAGATCATCGCGGAGCAGAACACCGCGGCGAGGCCGGTGAGCGCAGCCGCCAGACCCAAACCCGAGACCAGCGCCTCGGGGACCCATGCCTGGAGCTCGGGCCAGAGCCCGGGGAGGACCGCGCTCGCTACGTAGGCCGCCACGATCCCGGCGAACCCGCCGAGCACCAGGATCTCCCGGCTCATCCACGAACGGAACACGCCGAGGATCACCCGGTACGCATACTGCGGGCGCCCGAGATGGAGGTTGGCCACGCCGAGCCCCGCCAAGGTGGCGACGCCCGCGATCGCGAGTCGTGCCAGCGACGGGGCGCTACCAAAGAATCCGAGCAGCGCCTCGATCACGGTCACCCCGACGGCCAGCTGGGTCAGGACCAACATCACCGAGAGCGGATGGTGCGGATCCGCCGGTTCGTCGCGATGGCCGTCCGATGGACGCAGGCCCCCGAGGTCGCGCTCCGTGATGTAGCGGGTGGTCGGCCGCGTCCAGTGCGAGTCCGGGACCGCACCCGGCGTCGCCGGCAGGAGTGCCTCCGGACCGTCCCCCACGGTCACGACGTCGATCGAGATCGCCTCGTTCGGACAGCCCTGGACGCAGGCCGGTGCTTCGCCCACCGACAGCCGATCCGAGCACATGTCGCACTTGCGGACGATACCCATCGTCGCGTCGTACTTCGGAACGTCGTAGGGACACTGCAGGGTGCAGTACTGACAACCGATGCACTGATCGTCCAGGTGGCGGACGATGCCGGTGGTGGCGTCCTTCTCGTAGGCGTTCACTGGACAGCCGTGGAGGCAGGCCGGATCCTCACAGTGGTGGCAGGCGGCGGTCACCGTCTGCAGCTGAGGGCGGACCTCCGTACCGCCGAGCAGCAGCCCGACATCCCGCCAGGTCTCCTCGCTCCCCAACCCGTTCAGGTTGTGGCAGGCGGTGACGCAGGCCTTGCACCCGGTACACGCGTCCAAGTCCACCCGAAAGGCGTACTGCTGTCCGGGTCCGGGCGCGCTCGCCGGGATCAAGTCTTCGTAGTAACGCCTCTGGAGCGGGATCGTGTCCGCGTCGTGCTGCTCACTGAATCGCTCCACCGCCGTCAGGGACTGCTGCTCCTCCAGCAGCAGGTCCACCAGCTTCGGGATCGGGAGTGATTCGGCCGCGGCCATCTGTCGTTCCTCCTCGAGGCGCTAGAACGCGAAGTTCAGCTCCGCCGTCCATCGGACCCGGTTCGCCAACCCCGGCGCGCGCCGGTGCTGGTGGAAGTACCCGTACTTCCCGAGCAGGGTGATGTACTTCCCGATCTTCCGGGTCACGACCGCGTTCACTTCGTGACCGAGGTCGCGCGTCCGGTGGTGGCTGTAGAACTGGTGGAAGATCACCTTTCCCTTGAAGCCCCAGGGCAGATTCGGAGCGATGAAGGCGTAGACATCCTGCAAGCCGTTGACGCCGCCGTTGTTCAGGAAGACGTCGGCGAAGCCGTTGAACTTGTGGGCCGTCGAGAGAGGCGTAGTGAGCCGGGCGGTGCCGTTGTCACTGCCCAACAGCTCGTAGCCGATGCCGATCGCACCGAGGGGTCCGAAGCGCGGGGCGATCTCGCCGTACACGTAGTGCACGCCGAAGTTCACCGGGTTCGTTCCGCCGCTCGTACCGCCGTCGGTCTGGAAGGCGTAGCTGCCCTGGTAGGCGACGCTCCAGTCCTCGTTGATCGGGACGTTTCCGGTGATGCGGCCGCCGAAGGTGTTGGTGGAGAACACCGGGGCAGTGCGGATGTCGAGGATGTAGGTGAAACCGACGACCTTCAGCCAGGACGCCACGGTGAACTCGGCGCGCGCCAGGTGGGAGTTCGACTCGAAGTCACGGGTTCCGGCCCCGGGCAGGCCTTCGTCGCCGAAGATCCGCCGCACGTCGTCGAGGTACGCGTACTCGAGGAGCAACCCTTCGAGACCGAGCGTCGTCTGGATGCGACCCGCGTCGTAGGTCTGCTCGTTCTGCCGCCAGCCGACGTTGCCGATCCAGCGGTCGTCATCGAGCTTGATGCGCTGGCGACCCACGATCGCGTTGAGCCCGAGCCAGTCCTTCCGCTGGAACTTGACGTAGGCCTGGTTCACCTCGGTGTCCTCGACGTCGGCGATCACCGATCGGCCTCGCGTGTTGGGCGCGATCGCATCGAAGTAGGCACCGTTGTCGATGGCGACGATGTTCTCCATCTCGACGAAACCCGAGAGCCCGAACAAGGGCTTCGACCCGTAGCCGAGTCGCGTCCGCACGGTGCCGACGTTCGACCGCTTCAGCCCCGCGAAGTCGGCGTGCGAGTAGCGGGCGCGGAGGTTGAACTTCACGCCTCCCTCGGCCAGCGGGCCCACCCAGCTGTCGATGTCGGTCCAATCGGGCTCGGGCTTCGGAGGCGGCGTCTCCGCTTCGGGCGCCGCGGGCGGATCCGCAGCCACGTCGGGTTTTGCCGCCGGCGGGGACGCCTGGGGCTCCCCCTGCGCGCTGCTGTTGAAACCGATCGCGAAGGCGAGACAGAAAGCGATGCCGTAGGCGAGGAATCGCCGGCTGGACCCGATTCGATCCTGGACAGACATGGTGAGGGACACCCCTATTTAGTGCGACGACGTGGCATCGCGGTGGGACGGACGTAGGGGCGCGCCGCTCGTGAAGTCATCCGGAAGCAGGGCGAACACTTCGCCCTCCCGGATCTCGACTTCGTAGGTCTCGAGCGCGAACTCGGGATCGCTGAGACCGCAACCGTTCTTCAAGGAGAACGTCTTCTTGTGGAGGGGACAGGCGACCTTCGGTTCGCCGGCCTGACTGCCCAACAGGCCCCGACCGATCACCATGTCCTTTCGATGCGGACACATCGCTTGCGTGGCGTACCACTCGCCGCGGCTCTCGAACCGGAACACCGCGATCTGGCGATTGCCCACCTTCACCGTCGAACCGCTGTCCTTCGGGAAGTCTTCGACCCGCGCAAGGTGCACCCAGCTGCGCGATTCCTCCTCGGAATCGGCTGCCGGGGGCTGGGCGTCGGGCCAATCCGACGGCCGACGCTGGCCCCGCTCCTCGACGAACGAGAGCGTGGGGTCGGCCTCGGTATCCGTGGCGAAGTGCCGGAAGAGCGCGCGGCGCTCCGGGTTCTCGACGACTTCTCGCCACTCGCACTGGTAGCTGTCGACCAGTGCCTGCATGTCCCTCTCGAGCTGCTCGCAGATCCCGAGGGCGTCGTCACAGATGACGCGCTTCAGGTACTCGATGCCGCCATCCATCCGCTCGACCCAGCGCGCGGTGCGCTCCAGCGGGTTCGCAGTGTGGATGTAGTACATGAGGAAGCGGTCGATCAGCTGGATCACGCGCTCTTCGTCGACGTCGCTCGCCACCAGATCCGCGTGGCGCGGGTTGGAGCCGCCGTTCCCGCAGAGGTAGAGGTTCCAGCCGTTCTCGGTGGCAATGATCCCGAAGTCCTTGCCCTGGGCTTCGGCGCATTCGCGGATGCACCCCGAGACCGCGCTCTTGAGCTTGTGCGGCGCGCGGAGCCCGCGGTACCGCTCTTCGACGCGAACCGCGAAGCCGACGCTGTCCTGGACGCCGTAGCGACACCAGGTCGACCCGACGCAGCTCTTTACCGTCCGCAACGCCTTGCCGTAGGCGTGACCGCTCTCGAAGCCCGCGTTCACCAGCTCTTCCCAGATCGACGGAAGCTGGTCGACACGAGCGCCCAGCAGATCCACGCGCTGGCCGCCGGTGATCTTGCAGTAGAGGCCGTAGCGCTGGGCCACCTCGCCGAGGAGGATCAGCTTGTCGGGGGTGATCTCGCCGCCCGGGATCCGGGGAATGACCGAGTAGGTCCCGCCCCGCTGGATGTTCGCGAGGAAGCGATCGTTCGTGTCCTGGAGGTTCTGGTGGTTCAGGATCGGATCGTTCCAGGTCGTGGCGAGGATCGAAGCGACCACCGGTCGACAGATCTCGCAGCCCTGCCCCGCCCCGTGGGACGCGAGCAAAGCGCCGTAGCTCTCGATCCGATTGACCTTGATGATCTCGAAGAGCTCCTGACGCGTGAACGCGAAGTGCTCGCAGACGTTCGTGGTGACCTCGCGGCCCGCCTTCTCCAACTCGCGTGCGAGGATCTTCGTCACCTGGGGCAGACAGCCGCCGCAGCCGGTCCCGGCCCGCGTGCAGGCCTTGATCCCGCCGACGGTCGAGAGTTCCTCTTCCGCGATCGCGGCGCGGATCGCTCCGACACTCACGTCGTTGCAGGAACAGATCTGGACGCTGTCGTCGAGTTCCTCGTCGCCCGCTTCGCCGCGCGGCCCGAACAAGAGCTCTTCGCTCGAATCCGGAAGCGGCGCCTCGCTCTTGCACTGCTGCAGGAGCGGCATGAAGCGGTCGGCGTCGCCGACCAGGATGCCGCCCACGAGTCGCTCGCCGTCGCTGCTGTAGAGCAGCTTCTGGTAGACGCCCCGGCGCGGGTCCTCGAAGACTGCGCAGTTTGCCTCGCCGGCTTCGTCGGCGAAGGGATCGCCGAAGCTCGCTACGTCGACCCCCATCAGCTTGAGCTTCGTGGACAAGTCGCCGCCCGCGAAGGCGCGCTCGCCGCCGATCAGCCGATCGACGAGCGCCTCGGCCATCTCGTAGCCCGGCGCGACCAGGCCGTAGATCATCCCGCGATGGACGGCACACTCGCCGATTGCATAGACGCCGGGCTGACTGGTCGCCAGGCCATCGTCGACCACGATCCCGCCGCGCTGGGCCACCTCGAGGCCAGCGGTACGTGCGAGGTCGTCTCGCGGCCGGATGCCCGCGGACACCACGACCATCTCGACCGGGAGATCGTCGCCTTCCTTGAAGCGCAGGCCCGTCACCTGGTCGGCCTCGCCGAGAATGCACTCGGTTCGGACGTCTACGTGGACCTGGACGCCGAGGGCCTCGATCTCACGGGTCAGGAGCGCCGCGCCCCGCGCATCGACCTGACGAGGCATGAGACGCGGCGCGGCCTCGAGCACGTGGGTCTCGAGGCCCATATCGCGGACCGCCTTCGCGGCCTCCAAACCCAGGAGTCCGCCTCCGATGACCGCCGCGCGCCGAGCCTGCTCGCCCCAGGCGGAGATGGCTTCGAGGTCTTCGATGGTGCGGTAGACGAAGACGCCATCCTGGGTCGCCCCGGGAATCGGCGGCACGAAGGGAACCGACCCGGTGGCGAAGCAGAGCACGTCGTAGCCGACGTAGCGTCCCTGGCTCGTATAGAGTTCGCGCTTCTCGAGATCGATCTGCTCGACCCGCTCGCCGAGCCGCAGGTCGATGCCCATCTCCGCGTATGCTTCGGCGGTGGTCAGGGCCAGGTCACCCGCGGACTTTCCCGAGAAGAACTCGGAGAGGTGCACGCGGTCATAGGCCGGCCGCGGCTCCTCGCCGAAGACCTGGATCTCGTAGCGGCCTTCGGCGTCGCGTTCGCGCAGGCGCTCGCAGAAGCGGTGCCCCACCATGCCGTTGCCGATGACGACCACCCGTTCGGGCATGGGTCAGGCCGCCTCTTTCTCGCGATCCTGATCGGCGAGGAAGCCGATCAGGTGCTCTCGATACTTGTAGTAGTCGGGGTGCTCGAGGATCTTCGCGCGATCGCGCGGCCGCGGCAGATCGATCGACAGGATGTCGCCGACCTTCGCCGCGGGCCCGTTGGTCATCATCACCACCCGATCCGACAGGAAGATCGCCTCGTCGACGTCGTGGGTGACCATCAGCGCGGTCTTGCGGTCGCGACTCCACAGCTCGAGGAGCACGTCCTGGAGCTCCATCCGCGTCAGCGAATCGAGCATCCCGAAGGGCTCATCGAGCAGCAATATCTTCGGCGAGAGGGCGAACGCTCGGGCGATGCCAACCCGCTGACACATGCCGCCCGAGAGCTCCTGCGGCGTGCGGTGCATTGCGTCGCGCAGCCCGACTCGCGCGAGGTAGTACTCGGCGATCTCGCGCTGCTGCACTTTCGTGCCGTGCGGGTACACCTGCCGAACGCCGAGCATCACGTTCTCGAATGCCGACATCCAAGGGAGGAGACATGGGGCCTGGAACACGACACCCCGATCCGGTCCAGGCCCCATGATCTCGCGGCCGTCGAGAGCGACGTTTCCGTCGGTGATCTCGTTCAGACCAGCGACCATCGACAGCACCGTCGATTTGCCGCAGCCCGAATGGCCGATCAGTGTGATGAACTCTCCCTGGCGCACCCGGAGGTCGAAGCCATCGACGATGACCGCGGGTCCTGCGGGTGTGGGATACACCTTGCGAAGCTTGACGATCTCGAGAAAGCGTTCCATCGCTTCGCTCCTCTCAGCGCACCATCGGCGCACGCGGCGGCATCAGATCGGCCGGCGCGAGGTCGGGGAGAACGAGTTCTTCGGCCCGGGCGGCGGGCTGGGCGCGACGGCCTTCGGCCACCAGATAGGCCGTGATCTCGTTGCGCAGTTCCTTGAACTCGGGGTTGTGGTTGACCGCCCGCCGATCGCGCGGCCGGGCCAGCGTCACCGGGAAGCTGTCGCCAAGGGTGGCGCGCGGACCGGGACGCAACGGGATGATCCGGTCCGCCAGCAGGATCGCTTCGTCGACGTCGTTGGTGATGAGCACGACGGTCTTGCGATCGCTCTCCCAGATCCGCTCGAGCTCGTCCTGGAGCTCGGCACGGGTCAACGCGTCGAGGGCCGAGAGCGGCTCGTCGAGGAGCAGCATCTTCGGGTCCATCGCGAGGGCCCGTGCGACGGACACGCGCTGCCGCATGCCGCCCGAGAGCTCGGACGGATACTTCCCCTTCGCCGGTAGCAGGTGGACCATGTCGACGTAGCGCTCGACGTGCTCGGCCCTTTCCGCCTTCGACCAGTCGGGACGCACCTGCTTGACGGCGAGCTCGACGTTCTCGAAGACCGTGAGCCACGGCAGCAGCGAGTAGTTCTGGAACACGACGCCGCGGTCCGGCCCCGGCCCGTCGATCGGCTTCCCCTGCAGCGCCACCTCGCCCTGGTCCGGCTCGAGGAGCCCGGACATCATCGAGATCAGCGTGGTCTTCCCGCTGCCCGAGAATCCGACGATGGCCAGGAACTCCCCCTCGTCCATCCGCAGATTGACGTCGTGGAGGACTTCGGTGGCGCCGAAGGACTTGCCGACGCCGGTCATCTCGAAGAAGGGTTCCGCCGCCATCAGGCCGTCGCTCCGCCGTCGAAGCTCACGAGCTTCTGGAGGGTGATCATCAGGCGGTCCAGGGCGAAACCGATCAGGCCGATCGTGAAGACGGCGACCATGATCTGGGCGAGCGTCGAGCTGCTGCCGTTCTGGAACATGTCCCAGACGAACTTCCCGAGGCCCGGGTTCTGAGCCAGCATCTCGGCGGCGATCAACACCATCCAGCCGACTCCCAGCGAGAGCCGCAGGCCGGTGAAGATCAGCGGCAGCGCCGACGGAATCACGATCTTGAACACCTGCGCGGGCCAGGAGAGCCGGAGCACCCGCGCCACGTTCAGGTGATCGCGATCGACCGACGCGACGCCCAGCGCCGTGTTCACCAGCGTCGGCCACAGGGAGCAGAGCGCGACCGTGATGGCCGAGCTCACGAAGGACTTCTCGAAGAGCGGGTCGTCACTCGTGTAGAGCGCACTCACGAGGATCATCACGATCGGAAGCCAGGCCAGCGGCGACACCGGCTTGAAGATCTGGATCAGTGGGTTGAAGGCCGCGTAGAACAGCGTCGACAGCCCGCACAGGATCCCGATCGGCACCGCGATCAGCGATGCGATCAGAAAACCGGCGAAGACCGTCTGCAGGCTCGTGACGATCTGGTCGAAGTAGGTGGGCTTCCCCGAGTAGCTGCGATCCTTCCACTCGCGGCCCTCGGCGAGGTACTTCTCCTTCAGGCCCTCCATGCGCTCGTAGAAGGCGACTTCCTTCGCCCGCTCTGCACGGTGTTCGTCGACGAGCACGCCCGCCTCGTGCCAGACCTCGGCGGGCCCGGGAACCGCGCCAATGCTCGTCTCGATGTTCGACGCCACGAAGGACCAGCCGAGACCGAAGACTGCCAACGCCACGATCGGGATCCCGACCGTGCGCAGGATCTCGCGGAACTGGGCGGCCGGGTCGTCCCCCGTCGCCAACCGCAGGATCGGGACGAAGAAGTCGAGTCCCAGTGACTCGAACCCGTTGATGACGCGCGCTTTCGTAGTCATTTCGATTCCTCGGGGTGTGAATGGGACGCAGGGCGCCCCGTCGCAAGCGGAGTGGTGCTACTCCGAAGCGACCGATTTCGCGGCCTGGTTGCCGACCTTGAACTTCGAGAGGTACGCGTTCGGCTTCTTGCCGTCGTAGACGACGCCATCGATGAAGTCGCCCGTCGGCGCCTTGTAGCCGTCGGTCTGGGGAATCTCGCTGGCGTCGATCTTCCCCTCGGCCACCAACAGCTCGGCCGCCTTTCGGTAGAGGTCGGGTCGGTAGACCTTCTTCGCGACCTCGTCGTACCAGCCGTCGGGCTTCTCTTCGGAGATCTGCCCCCAGCGCCGCATCTGGGTCAGGAACCAGACCGCGTCGCTGTAGAACGGGTACGTCGCGTAGTAGCGATAGAAGACATTGAAGTCGGGCATGCTGCGCTTGTCGCCCTTCTCGAACTCGAAGGTTCCCGTCATGCTGTTCGCGATGACTTCCTCGTCCGCGCCGACGTACTCACTGCGCGAGAGGATCTTCACGGCTTCCTTGCGGTTCGCGGGGGTGGCGTCCAGCCACTTGCCGGCGCGGATCAGCGCCTTGACGATCGCGGTGGTCGTGTTCGGGTTCTTCTCGGTGAACTCCCGCGTCAGCCCGAAGACCTTCTCCGGATTGTTCTTCCAGATCTCGTAGTTGGTGACGACGGGGACGCCGATGCCCTTGAAGACGGCCTGCTGGTTCCAGGGCTCGCCGACGCAGTAGCCCTGGATCGTCCCCTGCTCGAGGGTGGCGGGCATCTGGGGCGGCGGCGTCACCGAGAGCAGCACGTCGGCATTCGTCGTGCCCGTGGTGTCGGTGGGCGTGTAGTAACCGGGGCTGATTCCGGACGCGGCCAGCCAGTAGCGGATCTCGTAGTTGTGGGTGGAGACCGGGAACACCATGCCCATGCGCAGGGGAGTTCCGAGTTCCTTGTACTCCTCGACGACGGGCTTCAGCGCGTCGGCGGTGACCGGGCGCTCGATCTTCGACGCCGCCAGGGCCGGGTCGTGGCTCTTCATCTGGGACCAGATCTCGTTCGAGACCGTGATGCCGTTCCCGTTCAGGTCCATGCTGAAGGGTGTGATGACGTCGGCCTTGGTGCCGATCCCGATCGTCGCGCCGATCGGCTGGCCAGCGAGCATGTGCGCACCGTCGAGCTCGCCGCCGATCACCCGGTCGAGGAGGATCTTCCAGTTCGCCTGCGCTTCGAGGGTCACGAAGAGCCCCTCTTCCTCGAAGTAGCCCTTCTCCTTGGCGATCACGAGCGGCGCGCAGTCGGTGAGCTTGATGAAGCCGAATTTGAGCTCGTCCTTCTCGAGGTCGAGCATCTCTGCGAACGCGGTGTTCGACAGGCACAGCGCGAGCAGGGTGAAGCCGATCGAAAAGGCGCGAGTGAGGGAGGTGCGCAGTCGGTTCATGGTGTTGGGTGCCTCGATCTCGATGGTTTGCGGGAAAACGAAAACGGCGTCCGAGACGGTCGACCTTCGACCGCTTCGGACGCCGTTGTCCGAGAAGCTGCATTCTTGCGGTGTCCGGTTCTTCACCCCCCGTTGGGCTTCAGCGAACCGTTCACCGAACTCGAGGGCTTCAAGAGCAATCCGCGTGCCAACCCCAGGCGCCTCTCGACGCGCTTCGACGCACTGCGTTGCCCAAGCCGGTGGCGCTGCTGCTCAAGAGCCGCGCAGTGCGTGCGCGAAGCGGCACTCTTGTGCCCGAGGCGGCGCGTCAGTTCCGATCGGCGAGTTCGTCGAGCCGAACGCGCAGCGCGGACGTGGGCAATGCCTCGAGGTAGGCGAGCCAGTCGTTCGGATCGAAGCGAAGACCGTCGAAGAACAGATCCGGACCCATCGCGATGGCCTCGGTGCTGGCTTCCAGAGCCCAGGGCGCGGGGTGGCCGCCCTCGGTCTTGTCGTCCTCCAACGGCGCAGGCAGCCCGAGATCCGAGGCCGCGCGGCGGTGCCATTCGGGGCGGTAGACGGACTCGGCGACGTCCCGTACGCAGAAGGGCTTCTCGATGTAGCCCCAGCGCAGCATCTGTCCGAGTAGCCAGACCCCGTGCGAGACCCAGGGATGGGTGGCGGCGTTGCGATAGAAGACGGGCAGGTTGGGCTCGGCGGCACCGGAACGGTCGCCGCACAGCGAGCGCTGGACGGCGTCGCCGGGGGCGTCGACGAAGCTCTCGCCACACAGGACGTAAGAGACTTCCTGGCGATGCTCGGTGGCATCCGCCCAGCACGCGGCCTCCAACAGCGCGCGTAAGAGTGCGAGATGCGTGTTGGGGTGACGCTCGAGCCAGGGTTCGGAGACGCCGAGCAGCTTCTCTGGCGAGTGGTTCCAGATCTGGTGCTTGGTCACGAGGGTGTGCCCGCTGCCGCGCTGGGCCGCGACCGCGTTCCAGGGCTCGCCCACGCAATAGCCATCGATCTCGTCCCGCTCGAGGTGGTCGACCATGAAGGGCGGCGGCACGACCCGCAGCCGCACGTCGTGGGTCGGGTCGATCCCGGCGGCCGCGAGCCAGTACCGAAGCTCCAGATCGTGGCTCGAATACGGAAAGACGACGCCGAAACGCAGCGGCGGCCGCCCCCGTTCTCGGTCCGCGGCAATCAATCGAGCGAGGGTCGCGCCCGCGAGCGCGGGATCCTGGGGAGCGGTGCCCAGCTCGGCCCGGAGGCGCGCGTGCAGATCGGCGGATACGGTGATCGCGTTGCCATTCAGGCTCAAGGAGAGGCCCGTGCACAGCGTGACGCTCGGACTCCCGAGGCCGAGCGCGGCGGCCAATGGCATGGGAGCGAGCATCGGCGCCGCATCCAACGCGCCGGCCACGACCTTGTCGCGCAGGCTGGCCCAGGACGACTCGCGGGAGAGGGTCACGTCGAGGCCGTGCTTGCGAAAGAAGCCACGCTCCTTCGCGATCACCAGGGGAGCGCAATCAGCGAGGGGGATGAAGCCGATCTGGAGGCGCGGCTTTTCGATCCCTTCGGAACCGGCCGCATGGATCCTCGTCTGGACGGGGTCACTCACGTGCGGCCTCCGCGCGGAGGCCGGCCCGAGCTCGCTTCGGGAGCCAACAGCTCGGCCGCCGAAAGCACCGCACGGGCTACGTCGACGATCCGTTTGCCCTGATCCATGGCCAGCTTTCGCATGCTACTGAAGGCCTCCTGCTCGGATTGACCCCGGGTCTCCATCAAGACTCCCTTCGCTTTCTCGATCAGCTTCCTCTCCGCCAGGCTCGACTGGGCCCGCTCGAGCTCGTCGCGGAGCGACTGGAACGTCTCGAAGCGCGCGCAGGCGAGCTCGAGCAGCGGCCGAATCCGCTCGGGCGTGGCGCCCTTCACCACGTACGCAGCCACCCCGGCGCGCACGGCGGTACGCATGCTCTCGGTGTCGCCGTCGTCCACGAACATCACGATCGGACGCGGCTGCTCGCGGTGAATCCGGTGCATGTCCTCGAGCGTGTCGCGCGAGGGCGAATCCATGTCGATCACGACGACGTCGGGCTGCACGCCGCGCAGCGTGGCGTGGAGATCGACGGGGCCGGTGAGCTGTGCCACCACGAGACACCCCGCCTGTTCCAGGTCGCGCGCGAGGTCACGGGCGCGATCGGGCCGATCGTCGACGAGGAGAACACGGAGCTTTTCGGTCACGGATGGTTCCTGGCGGGAGGGATCGCAAGTCACGTGCCGACGCGAACGCGCGCTCCGCGCCTACCACGACTCAGATTGCTCAATCGCTGGGCAGGCACTGCGGTGTGCGCGAGGAATGGCGCGGGCGCGCCGTTCTCAGCCCACTGCATCAGCCGATGCGACGCACGCTCACGTCGACCTCGAGGGCCTGTTCGTCGGGGCCCACGAAGACCCCGCGCAGCGGCTGGACGTCGGTGTAGTCGCGCCCCGCGGCGATGCGCACGTACTGCCAGTCGACGAGCTTGTCGTTGGTGGGGTCGATCCCGACCCATCCCAACCCGGGATGCCACGCCTGGACCCAGGCGTGGCTGGCGGCAGCGCCCTGCACCGCATCGCCTTCGTCGGTGCCGACCGGATCGTAGACGTAGCCGCTGATGTAGCGGCTCGGCACGCCGGCGAGCCGCAGGACGCCCAGCATGGCGTGGGCGAGGTCCTGACAGACGCCGCCCCCCTTCTCGAACAACACCTCGGGGCTCGAGTGCACGTCGGTCGCATCCGGGTCGTAACGAAAGCGCTCGCGGAAGACGCGACCCAGGCCACGCAGCGCATCGAGAAAGGCGTCGCCGTCGAGATCGTTCACCACATCGTGGTCGATCTCGCCGTATGCCTCGAGATAGGGAACCGACGGCGACCAGTGGGTGTACTCGGAGAGGCGTTCCATCCAGTTTCGCGGGTCGTCGCTGGCCTGGGGCCCGCAGCAGACGGCGTCGGTGGTCTCCACCACCGACTCGGAACTGATCGTCAGCTCCGAATGGGGTTCGAGCAAGTTGAAGTGATGGACGTGGCTGCCGAAGTAGTCGAAGTAGCTGCCCAGCGGTGCGGAAGGCGTCACCTCGAGCTTCTGGGTCACGACCCGCTGGAGGCCCGTATCGACCGGGGTCTTGCGCACCTCGCTGTGCGCCTCGACCACCGGCTCGGCGTAGCGCAGCCGGGTGGTGTGCGACACGAGCAAGAGGGCCTTCCCCTTCGGATCCCAAGGCTTCATTGGGGCACCAGGGCCGCGCCAGGTGCGGCGGCGATGGGTGTCGACGCCGGGCGCAGGCTCGTGAAGTACCCGAGCTCCATGCACTCCTCCATCGTGTGGCAGCGCCGGCGCAAGTGCAGCAGCTCGCTCTCGAAGCTACCGCCGGCGATCAACTCGGCGGTGTCGAGATGGTGCAGGTCTTCGAGGGTGCGCCGGAGCTCCTGTGCGAGCCGAATCTGCGCGGGGTTGCTGCCGGCCACCACGTCGAGTGCCCGCTCGAGGTCGCGCAGGGTGCAGGTGAGGGACCGTGGGAAGTCGTCCCGCCGCAGCACGAAGGCCAACACGCGTTCGGGCACGATGCGGGCGTCATAGGCGCGGCGATAGGGCTCGTAGCCGGAGAGCGAGCGCAGCAGCGCCTGCCACTGGTGGATGTCGATGGGCGCGCCCTCGGTATCCGGCGCGAGCGACAGCGCCTTCCGTTTGATCTCGAGGATGCGCCCGATCATCGAGGCGCGTTCGAGGAACTTGCCGATCCGAAGGAACGCCCAGGACTCGCCACGGATCATCGTGTCGTCGGCCAGCCCATGGAAGCCGTCCGCGAACACCTCGATCCGTTGATTGAACTGGGAGCGCCCGATGCGCAGGATCGAGGCGAAACTGAGATCTGCGAGGTCGAGGAAGGTGCGGTTCAGGTGCAGCCACATCTCTTCGCTGATGTGCTCGCGCATCGCACGACCTTCGTCCCGTGCGTCCTGGATGCAACGCCGGACCGAGTGCGGGTGGGTCTCCGAGAGCACCAGACTGTCGTAGAGCGAGCGTTCATCGGGCCGATCCAGCTCACACGCGAAGGATTCCGAGATCGCGAGCCACGCGTTCGATTCGTCGATCGCCGCCCGCTCGAGGTTCATCTTGTGGTTCACCTCAAGAATGCGGACGACGTTCTGAGAGCGCTCGATCGAGCGGCCCAGCTCATAGAGACCGCGCGCGATACGGCTGAGCATCATGGCGTCGGACCGTCGTCGTAGAGCACCCAGGTGTCCTTGCTGCCGCCGCCCTGGGAGGAGTTGACCACCAGACTGCCCTCGCGGAGCGCGACGCGCGTGAGCCCGCCGGGCAGGACGTCGATGCGCTCGCTGGAGCGGCACACGGCGAACGGGCGCAGGTCGACGTGGCGCGGCGCCACTTCGAGTTCCTTGCCGCGCACGAGTGTCGGCAGGGTGGAGAGTTTCTGGATGGGCTGAGCGATGAATCGGTCCGGAGCCTCGCGGACTCGGACGCGGCCCTCTTCGAGCTCGGCCTGTGAGGCCGCGGAACCCACCAGCAACCCGTAGCCGCCGGAGCCGTCGGTGGGCTTGAGCACCAGCTCGTCCAGATGATCGAGGACGTAGGACCGGTCTTCGGGCTCGCGGCAGAGGTAGGTGGGGACCTGGGCGAGGATGGGTTCCTCGCTCAGGTAGTAGCGGATTGCCTGGGGCACATAGGCGTACATCGCCTTGTCGTCGACCACGCCGGCTCCGGGCGCGTTCGCGAGCACGAGTTGCCCACTGCGGTAGGCGCTCATCAGCCCGGGAACGCCGAGGACCGAGTCTGACCGGAACGCGATGGGATCGAGGAAGGCATCGTCGACGCGCCGGTAGAGCACGTCGACGGGACGCAGACCGCCGGTCGTCTTCATGTAGAGACGTTCCCCGTCGACCACCAGGTCGCGCCCCTCGACGAGCTGCACGCCCATCTGGGCGGCCAGAAAGGAGTGCTCGAAGTAGGCCGAGTTGTAGATGCCCGGCGTGAGTACGGCGATGGTCGGGTTGGGGGTCTCGGCGACGGCGCGGAGCCCATCCAGCAGCGTTTGGGGATAGTGATCGACGGGCCGCACTCGGTAGCGCTGCAGGAGGTCGGGCAGCACGCGGGAGCTGACGATGCGGTTCTCGAGCACGTAGGAAACGCCCGATGGTACGCGCAGGTTGTCCTCGAGCACGCGCGGGACGCCGTCCTCGTCTTCGATGAGATCGGTTCCCGAAACGTGGATGAAGACGTCGCCCGGCACCTTCGTCCCGACCATCGCCCGACAGAAGTGCGGAGACCGTACGACCAGCTCGGTCGGGATCACGCCATCCTTCAGGATCTTCTGGTCGCCATAGAGATCGTGAAGGAAGAGGTTCAGCGCGCGAATGCGCTGCTGGAGCCCGGCTTCGATGTGTGCCCAGCGCTCGGCGGTCACGATCCGCGGAATCACGTCGAGGGGAAAGATCTTCTCCGTGCCCCGGTCGTCGGAGTAGACCGTGAAGGTGATGCCCTGGTTGAGCAGGGAGAGTTCCGCGTCGCGCTGGACCGCTTGGAGACCTCTGGGTCCCATCCGCTCCAGGTGCTCCCAGAGCGCGCGGCACGACGTGTGAGGCGCGCCATCGGCACCGACGACGCCGTCGTGGTGCTCCGACACGACTCGGTACGGCAGCGACGCCGGCGCGCGGGATTCGGGGTCGAGGGGTTGCAAGCCGCCCGGCATGCGCGACCTACTCGCAAAGGGTGTGCCGAAAGCCGATCGGGTGGGTCGAGGCGCGTTCGCGCCGATATCGACCCGATCGGGTCGTATTTTGCGCTCCGGGCCGTCGGAGGCCTGCCCGTTGTTTCGGCAGCCGTGCCCAGTGCCGCCCGCCTGAGAGCGCGCCGAACGAGGCGCCGGGTCCATCGATGGGGTCGCCGCTCCGGTGAGAGGGCGTGAGACGTCTGCACACGCGCAGCGAATCGCGCGTCGGGACGACTGCGTCCGGGCACGGGTGTTGCAATCGCAGTCGAGTCTCAAGAGGTGGGAGGGTCGCGAGCGTCGGACCTGGACCACCACCGACAAGGGGGATCGAGATGGCGCGCTACGCCTACGAGCGACTGTCCGCACAGGACGCCACCTTCTTGTACGCCGAGGGTCCCAACCAGCCCATGCACGTGGGGGCGGTCGCGATCTTCGAAGCCGAACCGCTGTGCACCGATACCGGCAGCATCGACATCGACCTCTACCGCCGGGCCATCGAGGGCGTGCTCCACTGGATCCCCCGCTATCGGCAGAAGCTCGCGTACACGCCGGTCGAGGGCTGGCCGATCTGGGTCGACGATCGGCGCTTCGACCTCGGCTACCACATTCGCCACATCGCCCTCCCGAAGCCGGGGAGCCAGGCCCAGCTGAAGGAGCTCACGGCGCGCATTCATGCGCGGGCCCTGGACCGCCGCCACCCACTCTGGGAGATCTGGGTGATCGAAGGCGTCGAGAACGGGAGCCAGGTCGCGATCCTCAACAAGATCCACCACTGCATGATCGACGGTGCGGCGGGCGCGGACCTTTCGCAGATCTTGATGTCGGCGTCGCCGCGGCTGGAGATCCCGGAGCCCGTGCCCTTCATGCCGCGTCCGGAGCCGACGACCCCCGAGCTGCTGGCCGACGCCGTGCGGGTCGGGCTGAAGCGCCCGTTCTCGGCGATCGCCGGGCTCGCCGGAAGCGAGCCTCCGGTCGCCGAAACCCCGGAAGGTCCCGGCTGGGGGGAACGCCTCCAGTCCCTCGGTCGCATGCTCGAGTACGCGTTGCGTCCGGCTTCGGAAACGCCCCTCAACGGCGACCTCGGCCCCCACCGTCGGCTCGACTGGTTGACGATGCCGATGTCGGATCTCGCCGACGTCAGCCGAGAACTCGGCTGCACGATGAACGACGTCGTGCTGACCACGGTGTGCGGTGCCGTCCGGAGGTACCTGTTCCGACGCCGGGTCGACTACCGCAACCTCGACTTCCGCGTCGCCGCGCCGGTGAGCACGCGCGAGAAGGGACACGACCGGCGCCAGGGGAACCACGTCTCCACCTGGATCGTGCCCCTCCCCCTGCAGATCGACGAACCGCTCCAGCAGCTCGCCGCGATCCAGGAGACGACCCGTGCGCTCAAGAAGGAGCGCGCCGCCCTCGCCGTCGACACCCTGATGCTCGCGGCGGAGTGGCTACCGACGCCCGTTCTCGAGCGCAGCGTCGCGCTCGCCCAGGGGCCCGCGAACATGATCGTCACCAACGTGCCCGGCCCCCAGTTCCCGCTCTACGCGGTGGGGGCGCGCATGTACGGGATGTATCCGCTCGTGCCCCTGCTACCCGGCGGTGGTCTCGGTGTGGCCCTGTTCAGCTACGAGGGGAAGCTCTGCTGGGGCTTCAACGCCGACCACGAGCTGGTCCCCGACGTCGCGCGCTTCGTCGACGACGTACGGGTGTCCTTCGAGGCCTTGCGTTCGGCCGCGGTGACCGAGTTCATGGCTCGCCGCACCGGAACCGAAGCGCCGAGCGAACCCGCGGATTCCGAGGCCGGGACGCGCGCGAAGCCCACCCGCGCGCGCAAGCGTCAGGGTTCGAAACGCAAGCGTCGCACCCGGGAGAGCCCGGCCCCCGCCTACGACGACCTGGCCGCGAGCGAACCCGCCGTCGCCCACTGAGGAGCACCCGCTACCAGCGGGGAGCGATGTCCTCGTAGCGCTCCTTCGTCTCGCGCTTGCGGGGGCCGCGCAGCCGGGAGATGCGATCGCCCTGGGTCCGGACGTAGCCCGCCCAGGTCAGGAGCGACGGCAGCAGCCACAGGTCGGCGGCGAGCGCGAGCAGCATGGACACCAGCACGGCCGCGCCGAGCACGCTCACGAAGGCGAAGTCACTCCACAGGAGAACCGAGAATCCCGTGCACAGGGCGACAGTGGTCAACAGGATCGGGGGCCCGACGACGTCGTAGAGCCGCTCGAGGCTGTCGCGCCGCGACAGGTGACTCGCCACGTGGGTGGTGTCGTCCACCGCAATCCCGAGTGCGATGCAGCCCATCAGGCTGATGCTCATCGAGATGGGGATCCCCCACCAACCGATCACACCCGCACCCACCACGAGCGGCAGGAGGTTGGGCACCATCGCCAGACCCGCGAGCGAGAACGAACCAAGGCCGATCGCCAACACGCCGAAGATCAAGAAGCTCGCCAGGGCGAGGCCGCGGAACATGCCGTGGCTGAGGTCGTCCATCGCCTTCGAGTACAGGTAGGTGGTTCCCAGCGTGTCGACGCGCACGTCGGGCGGAGCGGATCGGGCCCACTCGTCGATCCGGCGTGCAGCTTCGAGATACACGGTCGAGCCACCGTGCACGCTGACGATCAGGCTGAGCGCCGAGCGTTCGAAGTTGAGGTAGCGCTCGTAGTCGTCCGGATCGCCGCTCGACTCGTAGAGCAGCAGATACTGGGCCGCGGTCGCCCGGCTTCCCGGGTTCGCTCGACCCGGTTCGCCGGGCCGCATCGCGGCGTCCATCAGCCCGAAGTAGTCGAGCATCGAGATCGTGCGATCGACGCCCGGCGTGTGCTCGATGCGCGCCCGCAGATCCTCGACGAAGGCCAGGAAGTCGGGATCGAGCGCCCTCCCCTCCTCGGGGCCGCGGATCACGACGTTCAACAGGAAGGCGCTGGCGAGCTCGTCCTGGAAGAACTGGGCGCCTCGCCGGACCCGACTGTCTGCGTCGAAGTATTGGAGCGTGTCGGTGTGGACCTCCAGACGCGCGAGCCCGGGCAGACAGGCCGCCAGCAGGACGAAGGCGGCCCCGATCGCGATCGCCGGACGCCGAGCGAGTCGCACCCCGCCGCGCGCGAAGCGGCGGAAGCGCGGGAGGTCGGGGGCCGCGACCCGCAGGCGGAAGTACTGGATCAGCGCGGGGATCAGGACCAGGACGCCGAGGGCCGCCGCCGCGATTCCCACGGCCAGGGCCAGACCGAGGTCGCCGGCCGACTGCATGCCGATCGTGCGAAGGGACGCGAAGCCGATCCCCGTCGACGCCGCCGACAGGAGTGCGGGCCGCCAGAGCAGCGCCACCAACGCGACGCCGGGCTCCTCGCTGTCCGCGACCCGCGTGGCCAAGCCGATGGCGTAGAGCACATAGGTGCCCGAGGTCGCGACCAGGAAGGTCGGGAGCGCCGACATGATCACGTTGATCGGCGTCCCGCTGAGGCCGAGCCAGGCGAGCGCGATCAGCTCGACCCAGACGATCTGAACGACCAGGAGCACCAGCGAGGACGGTCGGCGCGTGACGGCCAGGAGCACGAGACCGATCGCGAACAGCGAGAGCGGGGTCAGCAGCGCCAGGTCGCGCTTCACGATGCGGTTCACTTCGTAGGCCGTGACCGGGTATCCCGCGAAGTGGGCCTTCCAGGGGGGCGCGCGGCGGTCGACGAGCTCGATCACCGCACCGGTCAGCTGGGCCAGGGCGGCGTCGTTCGAGCGCGCCACGTCGGCGTAGACCAGGATGCCGAGACTCTTCCGGTCTTTGGAGACCAGCAGGTCCTCGTAGAGCGGGTGGCCGGTGGCGCGATCTCGAATGGCGGGGAAATCGCGCTCGAGGGTCTCCAGATCGACCAGCGACGAGGCATCGAGGGTGTCGCCCACCCCGCGGATGTCCTCGGTCGAAGAGAGGTCTCGTACACGACGCACGTGGTCGAGTTCGGCGAGCTCCTCGGAGAGCGCGGCGAGGCGTCGCAGGTCTTCGGCCGTGTAGGGCGCGCCCAGCTCGAGGCCGACCATGATGATCTCGTCGTTGCCGAACTCGACCTTCGCCTGGGCGTCGAGGGCCCGCGCGGGATCCGAGCGCAACAGGAGACGCTCCACGCTCCCATCGATCTGGATCCGGGTGGCGAAGCCCGCCGCGGCGACGGCCAATACGAAGAAGATTCCGAGAACCCGGCCCGAGCGATTCCGGATCCAGGCTTGCAGCGTGCGCATCACATCTCCCGATGGGTGAGGGCCCAGAGTTCGGGAGCCGCTACGCCTGACCGCCTTCCCTCGCGCCCACGCCGCAGCCCCTCGACGAGTTCAAGGTGCGGCGGAACGGGCCCGGAGACGTATGAACCACTTCACGGTCCGAAGCCGTTCGGGCGAAGATTCAGGCCGGGGCCGGGGAGCCGGGACGGAGACTGGCGGAAGCGGGCGGCGCGGGTGCGCGGCGCCCTACTCTTCTTCCAGCGCGACTCCGTAGTGGTCCGTATAGGGACGGGTCTGTTCGCGCAGGGCCACCGGATCGATCCCCCACTGGGCCGCGCTGTAGCGGTGGGCGCCGTGCTTGCCGCGCGGCTTCGCCGCGAGGTAGCTGCGAATGGCATCGGCGTGCTCACCCGCGAAGGATCGACCGAGCGCTCCGTAGGCCGCTTCGATCGCGGCGACCGGGTCCCGCATCAGGTCCTGGAAGTGCAGGTCGGCGAAGCCCTGGGTCAGATCTCCGCTCGCCCGGCGCTGTCCCACCGCGAGCATCATCGCGGCCATCCCGTCGCTCAGCGTGCCCGCGACGTCCACCGCGTCGCTGCGCAGCCAGCGCGACGTGGCGAGCGTACTCAACCCCGACGGCGCGGTCTTCAGCGGGTCGCGGTGGGTGAGGACCACCTGGGCGTCGGGGTAGGTCTCGAACAAGAGGTCGATCATCAAGAGGTACATGGGCGTCTTCAACACCCAGTGACGACGCGGCGTTCCCGCCTGGAGCGTTTGGAGCAGCGCCTCGTGGAAGCGCATCGACGCCGCGAAATCGGGGATCCAGGAGCTGACGTTCGCCACCGTCGGCCAGTGACCGCCCGAGAAGGACGGGAGCGTGAGGGTGATGCACTCGACCGGCAGCTCCGAGCGCAGCTCGTGGATCGCCGCGAACTCGGGCTGCACGTCGGACCAGAGTTCCTGCTCCGCCTCGCCGAAGAGCGAATAGTCGTCGCGCGCGTGGCCGTCGAAGGGAACCGGGTGCATCGCCTCGAAGCCGCGGGGTCCACGCGCCGCCGGATCGAGGGAGAGCAGTTCGAAGAGGATCGAGGTCCCCGATCGCGCCGGCCCCGTCACGATCAGCGGCGCCTCCACCCGTTCTTCCGCCACCGCGGGGTTCGCGGCGCGGTGCGCGGTGAGCAGCAGTCGGGTGCGCAGGCCACGCAGGATCTCCTGGCGCGTCATCAGGCGGCCCACCACGTGGAGCGCAGCGTCGGCTTCGAGCGAGGCCACCAGCCCGTCGAGCCGGGCCCGCCAGTCGCCATCGACCGCACCGAAATCCGAGAGTCCGGTCGACGCCTGGGCCTCGTCCACGAGCGCGTCGACGTCGAGGGGCACGAGTCGCGCAGCACCCCCGACGGCCGGTCCCATCGCATTGATGCGACGGACCCAGTCGGGCCGCGTGTACAGCCCCTCGAGGCCGGTCGGCGTCTCGCTCATACGGTCTCCGGTGTGATCGCACTCATTCGGCGCCCCAGAGCTCCGAGACCCGATGCACGATCCGGTCCGGCGCCACGTCGGCGGCCGGCGCGAGCCCCTCGCGCTGGGAATCGCACCAGACCGCATGGATCCCGACGTACTGGGCGCCGGCGACGTCCTTGTCGAGGTTGTCCCCGACCATCCAGGTGTCTTCCGGCGTGCTGGCGTTGGCGTCCAGCGCGGCCTGGAAGATCCGGGGATCGGGCTTCCCGACGCCGACCTCGCCCTCGACGTGAATCGAATCGAAATACGGGGCCAGGGCGAAGCGCCGGATCTTCGAGCGCTGCAGGCCTGCGTTGCCGTTCGTCACCATCCCAATGCAGGTGCCTTCGGCGCGAAAGCGCTCGATCGTCTCGAGGGCGCCGGGAAACAGACAGGTCGTCGCGTCGCGGACCTCGTCGTAGCGATCCACCAGCTCTCCGGCATGGGCGTCGGAAAGCGACACGCTCTGGAGCGCCCGCGAGGCGCTCTCGTGGATCGCGACCCGCAGGTCGCGCGTGAGCCAGTTCTCCGACGGATCCCCGAAACTCTTGCGAACCTCGCGGCGCAGCGCGCCGAGCAAAGCGCCCGCGTCGTCGAACCCCAGGGCCGTTGCGGTCTCCTCGGTTGCGCGTCGCCAGCAGCCGACGAAGTCGAGCTGGTAGTCGATCAGCGTGTTGTCGAGATCGAGGAGCAGGGTCTTCGGTCGGTCCATCTGCGTGCGCTCAGACCGCTTCCGCGTAGGCGGCGACGATCGGCGCCAACTCGGTGGGCGTCGCGCCGTGGAGGATCACCCCGTCGCAACCGAGTGCGAACTGTCCGCGGACGGCCTCCACGCACGCCCCGGGCGTCCCGGTGGCCGACGGCGCGAGCCAGCTGTCGGGCAGGATCCCCTGGATGTGTTCGAGCTGCTCCGTGGTCGCGAGCTTGTCGATCGCGCCCGGCACGCTCTGCACGACGCTGTCGGCGCGAAACCGCTCGAGCACGGCCGGATCCCAGTCGTTCGTCCGGACGAGCAGGTCGCCGTAGCCCTGGAGATAGGTGGCCAGACGCCCGACGGATTTCATCAGACGCTTCTCGTAGGGCAGATGGTCGCCGAGGGTGGCGAAGCACGACCACACCTTCACGCTCGCCGGGTCGCGCCCCGCTTTCTCGGCAGCTTCCTTGACCGCACGCACGCAGCGTGCGGTGGTCTCGTCGGTGAAGAAGGTGTGGAGGATCACTTCGTCGAAGCAACGTCCGCCGAGTGCGAGCGAGTTCGGCCCGAAGGCGACCAGGGCCAGCGGGACTTCGTCGGCAACGTTCGCTCCGAGCTTCAGGAACGGAAACTGACCGAGCACGCCGTCGTAGCCCACGACCGGTTCGCCGCCGAGCAGCTTGCGCACCAGACCCGCGAACTCCTCCATCTGACGGGTCGTGATCGGGGGGATGCCGTAGGCCTTCTGCATGGCCTCGATCCCGCGGCCGATGCCCAGGACGAAGCGACCGCCCGTGAGCCCGTGCATCGTCAGCGCGAAGCCGGCCGTCACCATCGGGTGACGGGTGTTGTGATTCGTCGCCGCGGTGGCGATCCGGATGCGTTCGGTCGCCGCACCGGCGGCGCCCGAGATCGTCGCGATCTCCTTCGAGTCGTAGCGCTCCGAAAGGAACGCCGTCCCGATTCCCAGGGCCTCGGCGTCGCGCGCTTCCGTGAGCAGGTCGCGCACCGACTTCGGCTGGCCGGCCAGCAGGTAGCACCCGAGTTCGGGAAAGTGGGGCACGTCTACTCCGTAGCGGCCTGGAACCGTCGGTGGCCCGGCCTGGCGGTGGAATGCGCGACGATACCGATTTCGCGGCGCCGGAATCCAGCCCAACCCGGACGCGCTAGCGTCCAGTGCTCGAGATTCGCGCATGCCCGACGCCCCCGACGACCCGCTCTTCGCCCCCACGCGGCTTGGTGCTCTCGCCTTGACCAACCGCGTCGTGATGGCGCCGATGACGCGCTCGCGCGCCGATGTCGACGGTGCCCCGACCGAGGTCATGGCGGACTACTACGCGCAGCGGGCGAGTGCGGGGCTGCTGATCAGCGAGGGCATCTACCCGAGCGAAGACGGCAAGGGCTACTGCCGTACGCCGGGGTTGGCGAGCGGCGCCCACGTCGATGGCTGGCGACGCGTGGTCGATGGGGTCCACGCGGCCGGCGGCCGCATCGTGGCCCAGCTGATGCACGTCGGGCGGGTCGCCCACCGCGACAACAAGGCGGCCGGCGCCGAGACCGTCGCCCCCTCCGCCGTCACCGCGCGCGGGGAGATGTTCACGGACACCGGGGGCATGCAGGCCTTCGAGGCGCCCCGTGCACTCGCCACCAAAGAGATCCCGGGAGTCGTCGACGAGTACGCGCGTGCCACCCGGCGCGCCCTCGACGCGGGCTTCGACGGCGTCGAGTTGCACGGAACCAGCGGCTACCTGCCCGCCCAGTTCCTCTCGACGGGGACGAACCAGCGGACCGACGCCTACGGCGGCAGCCTCGCGAACCGGCTGCGCTTCCCCTTGGAAGTCCTCGGCGCGATGGCCGACGTGGCCGGAGCCGACCGCGTCGGGCTGCGCATCTGTCCGGGCAATCCCTTCAACGATCTCTCCGACGACGACCCGGAGGAGACCTTCCGCGCCCTGCTGGAGGCCGTGAACCCCATGGGCCTCGCCTACCTGCACGTGATCCGGCTCCACGGCGTGCCCCTCGACAACATCGCGCTGGCGCTGGCGGGCTTCTCGGGGCCGCTCATCACGAACGACAGCTACGACGCCGACGAGGCGCGCGCCGTGCTCTCGGGCGGACGGGTCGCAGCCGTCGCCTTCGCCCGATCGTTCATCGCCAACCCGGATCTCGTGGAGCGGTTTCGCCAGGGCGCGTCGCTGGCGCGCTTCGACCCGAAGCGGCTCTACACCCCGGGCGCCGCCGGCTACAGCGACTATCCCGCCCTGGGAGACGCCTAGACGGCGCCACCCGCCACAGGTGCGCGTCACCCCGGAGCGCGCCATGATCGAGCGCCCCATCCCGGACGGAAACTCGCGACCGGACTCGCGAACCCCCATTCCTGATTCCCCCACCGAGGAGGCCCCCCGATGAAGGATTTCCGAGACAAGATCGCCGTGATCACCGGCGGCGGCACCGGCATGGGTCGCGAGCTCGCAGTGCAGCTCGCAGCCGCCGGCTGTCACGTGGCGATCTGTGACGTCTCCGAAGAGGCGATGGCGCAGACGCGGGCGCTGTGCGAGCAGAAGGGAACCGACGGGGTGCGGGTGTCCACCAGCCTCTGCGACGTCGCCGACGAAGGACAGATGATCCAGTTCCGCGACGACGTCATGCGCGAGCACGGCGCGAAGCACGTCAACCTCGTGTTCAACAACGCAGGAATCGGCGCTGCCGTCAGCTTCGTCGCCGACGAGCGCGAAGAGTGGGAACGCACCTTCGACGTCTGCTGGAAGGGCGTGTACTACGGCTCGCGCGTCTTCGTGCCCCTGCTCGTCGCCGCCGACGAGGCCCATCTGGTGAACACCAGCAGCGTGAACGGCTTCTGGGCATCGCTCGGACCGCTCACCTCCCACTCGGCCTACAGCGCGGCGAAGTTCGCGGTGAAGGGTTTCACCGAAGCGCTGGTCAACGACTTCCGCGTCCACGCCCCCCACGTGAAGGTCTCGGTCGTGATGCCGGGACACATCGGCACGTCGATCGTGATCAACTCGGGTCGCATTCTGGGCCGTGACCCGAAGGAGCTCCCCGAGAGCGAGCTCGAATCGATGCGCGAGCGCATGGCCGACGCCGGCGTCGAACTCGGCGAGGTCACCAACGACCAGATCCGCCAGTTCATGCAGCAGCGCGCCGAGTCGTTCCGCGACGACGCGCCCATGAGCGCGGCCGAGGCGGCAGCGATCATCCTCCAGGGCGTCCGCGAGGAGCGCTGGCGCATCCTCGTCGGCGACGACGCCCACGTGCTCGACCGATTGGTCCGTGAAGCGCCCGAAGAGGCCTACGAGCCGGGCTTCATGGAGCGCTTCCAGTCCGAGACGCCTTGGGCGCTCGACCAGTTCGGCGACTCCGATCCCACCAGCTGACAGACGTCTGCGCTCCGCGCGCCCCTGCGGTCGCGCGGAGCGCGGAAACGATGGACGGCGCGGGGCGGGTCGCGCAGACTGGCGCCCTCGGAGGATGCCTTGAGCTCGACGCCCGCCGACGACTCCGTCGACGTCCTGATCATCGGTGCCGGTGCGGCCGGCGCGGCGTTCGCCTGGAGCCTGGCGGAGACGCGCATGCGGATCGTGTGTCTCGAGCAGGGCGACTGGATGAAGCCCACCGACTACCCCACCAACCGAAGGGCGTGGGAACTCGAGCGCTTCGGAACCTTCGGCTTCAGCCCCAACGGCCGCGGCCGTCGCGAGGACTACCCGGTCAACGACGACGCCTCGCCGATCAAGATCTCGAACTTCAACGCGGTCGGGGGCAGCACGATCCTCTACGCGGCCCACTTCCCGCGTCTCCACCCCTCCGACTTTCGCGTGCGCAGTCTCGACGGCGTCGCCGACGACTGGCCGATCGACTACGCCACCCTCGAGCCCTGGTACGACCTGAACGCCGAGATGATGGGCGTCGCCGGGCTGGCCGGTGACCCGGCCTACCCGCCGAAGAAGCCCACCCTGCCTCCGGTACCGCTCGGGAAACTCGGCGAGACCCTGGCCGCGGGCTTCGACCGCCTCGGCTGGCACTGGTGGCCGTCGGACAGCGCCATCGCGACGCGCGAACACGCGGGGCGCGCCCCGTGCATCAATCTCGGGCCGTGCCTGTTGGGCTGCGCCCAGGGCGCGAAGGGCAGCACCGACGTCACCTACTGGCCCGCCGCCGTGCGCGCCGGCGTCGAGGTCCGGACCCACGCGCGGGTTCGCGAGATCACGGTCGACGCCGAAGGGCTCGCGAGCGGCGCGATCTATCTAGACGCCGACGGCAACGAGCACCAGATCCGCGCCGAGATCGTGGTGATGGCGTGCAACGGCGTGGGCACGCCTCGCCTGCTGCTGAACTCGAAGTCGAGCGCCTTCCCCGACGGTCTCGCGAACCGCAGCGGTCTCGTCGGCAAGAACCTGATGTTCCACCCCTACGGGTTGGTCAACGGGATCTTCGAAGAACGACTCGAAGGCTGGAAGGGACCCACCGGCTGCTCCCTCATCTGTCAGGAGTTCTACGAGACCGACGCGGCCCGCGACTTCGTGCGCGGCTATTCGTTCGAGATGCTGCGGGGGATGGGTCCGATCTCGACGGCCCACATGGGAATGGCGACGGGTCGCGTGCCCTGGGGCGAAGGCCATCATGCCGGCTTTGACACGCTCTGGGACAAGACCGCGGGCATGGTCGTGATCTGCGAAGACCTGCCCGAAGCACACAACCAGGTGACGCTCGATCCCGAGCGGGTCGACGCCGACGGCATCCCCGCCCCGAAGATCGACTACACGCTGAGCGAGAACAGCCGCCGCATGCTCGAGCACGGCGTCGCGCGCGGAGACGAAGTGCTGCGCGCCGCGGGCGCCGTCGAGACCCTGACCGAAGCACCGCTGGGCGTCGCGGGCTGGCACCTGATGGGCACGACACGCATGGGCGAAGACCCGGAACGCTCGGTGGTGAACGCCTGGGGCCGCAGCCACGACGTCCCCAACCTCTTCGTCATCGACGGCAGCGTGTTCGTCACCTCGGGCGGTGTGAACCCGACGAATACGATCCAGGCCTTCAGCCTCTACGTCGCCGATCAGATCAAACGCAACCTCGAGACCCTCTTCGACTGACCATGCCCCCTCCCCTCGATCCGCAACTGGCGACGCGCTTCGCCGCCGTGCTCGACACGCTGCTCCCCGCGCACCCCAACGGGGGTGTCGCCGCGGCCGGCAGCCTCGGCATCGGACCCGAGGTCTGGGAACGCTGTGGACCGTCAGGCTGGGCGGACGGACTCGCCGCGCTCGATGCCTTCAGCCGCGCGCAGACGGGCCAGGCGTTCGCGGACCTGCCGGGTGCCGAGCGCGAGGCCGTGCTGCGTGGCTTCGACGCGGCAGACCCAGGCGCCCTGGGCGGGCTCGTGTTCCACACCTACGCGGTCTACTACCAGGAGCCCCGGGTGATGGAAGCGCTCGGGCTCGAGGGCCGGGCGCCCTTCCCGAAGGGTTACGCACTGGAAACGGGTGATCTCTCGGGCCTCGAAGCCGTGCGCGCCCGGGGCCCGCGCTACCGCGAGATCTAGACGCGGAACCCGGCAGGGGCGATGATGCGCGGGCCTTTTGCGCTGCCCGCCACAACTGGGAGACCCCCCCGATGTCCGACGCGATCCGCCCCTTCCGCATCGAAGCCAGCGACGAGGAACTCGACGACCTCCGTCGCCGCCTGCGCACGACGCGCTGGCCCGAAGCCGAAGCCGTCGACGACTGGTCCCAGGGCATCCCCCTCGCCTACGTGCAGGAAGTCTGCGCCTACTGGGCCGAGAAGTACGACTGGCGTGACCGCGAGGCGCGTCTCAACCGTTTCCCGCAGTTCCAGACCGAGATCGAGGGACTGGACATCCACTTCATCCACGTGCGGTCTCCCCACGAGAATGCCCTGCCCCTCGTGATCACCCACGGCTGGCCCGGCTCGATCGTCGAGTTCCAGAAAGTCATCGAGCCCCTCACGGATCCGACGGCCCACGGTGGCGACGCCGGTGACGCATTCCATGTCGTCTGCCCGTCGCTGCCCGGCTACGGCTTCTCGTCGAAGCCGGCGACCTCGGGAACCGGCGTCGAGCGGATCGCCGACCTCTGGGCCGCGCTGATGGCTCGTCTCGGCTACGACCGCTACGTCGCCCAGGGCGGCGACTGGGGCGCGATGGTCACCACGCGGATCGGCATCCAGGACACCCAGCACTGCGCGGGCATCCACCTCAACATGCCGATCGCCCCGCCGGACCCCGAGACGATGAACGATCTGACACCCGGCGAGCAGGCCGCGCTCGCGTCCATTCAGCACTACCAGCAATGGGACTCGGGCTACTCGAAGCAACAGAGCACGCGGCCCCAGACCCTCGGCTACGGCCTCGTCGATTCACCCACGGGCCAGGCCGCCTGGGTCCTCGAGAAGTTCTGGGCCTGGACCGACTGTGACGGTCATCCCGAGAACGTGCTCACTCGCGACGAGCTCCTCGACAACGTGATGCTCTACTGGCTGCCCGGAAACGCGGCCTCCTCGGCGCGTCTCTACTGGGAGAGCTTCGGGAGCGAGGGGGCGGCCCTCGATCCGGTCACGATCCCCACAGGCTGCAGCATCTTCCCGAAGGAGATCTTCCGCTCCTCGCGGCGCTGGGCCGAGAAGCGCTTCACGGATCTCCGCTACTGGAACGAGCTCGAGAAGGGCGGCCACTTCGCCGCCTTCGAAGTGCCCGAGACCTTCGTGAACGAAGTGCGCAGCTGCTTCCGCGGCCTGCGCTGAGCGCGCCCGGCACTGGCCGGGACGACGCGTCCGCGTGAGCGAAGGAGAGCCGGCGGCCCGCGACCCCGAGGTCGTCGATCCGCCGGCTCGTCCCGCAGCCCCGTCCGACCAGGAGAGTTAGGGACAGGGCACCGTGCCCGAACAGTTGTTCAGGAAGCCCGGGTCGCGTCCGGTCTGATTGACGTCGCTTCCACTGTTCGAGTTGAACGTGTTGTCCTTGTAGCTGCCCGTGAGCGAGGCAGCGTCGAGCACCAACCCGGAGCCGCCGTTCGCGATCGCGGTGTTGCCGACGAAGTGGCAGATCTCTGACCCGCCCGAGCAGCTGAAGCCCTGCAGGGTGTTGTTCGAGGACGTGTTGGCCACGACGTTCGCGCCGTCGTCGACCCCGATGCCGATGCCCGTGTTGTTCGCGGCGAGATTGCCCTTCACCACGCAGCGGCCGTTGCAGAGGATTCCCGCCGCAGCATCGTTGTCCGAGGCGTTGTTCCGCACGAGGACGACATCATCCCCGGCCGACAACCCGCCCCCGGCGGACGAGCCGATCGTGTTCCCGTCCGCGACGCTGCGCGAATCCAGGGCGATGCCGACACCGTTCCCGGCGACGACGTTGCCGAAGCTCACGGATTCGCTTCCGAGATCGAGGCCAGCGGAGTTGTTTCCCCGCGTGAGCGTCTGGCTCGTCACCGACCGCGCGCCCGCCTGGACGCCGTCGCCTGTGTTCCCCTCGGTGACCGTGCTGGAGACGCGGCTGCCGATGCCTGCGCTGACCCCGTTGAGCGTGTGGTCTCGCGCGTGACTCCGCGTGACGATGGAGTGGACGCCCGTGCTGATCCCGGTCTGACAGTCTTCCGTAAGCACGCGGTCTACGCGTCCTTCGTCGCCGACCCGGACGCACGAAACGGTGAAGTTCCGAACCACGCCGTTTCGCACCACCATCCCCGCGCCGGCGAGGGCCCCGTTGATGCCGCTGCCGACCTGACCGCCCCCGTCCACGGTGAAGCCGTTCAGATCGATCTCGACCGGGCCGACGCCGCTGGACACGGCAATGATGCCCGAGAGGTCCGAGGTCAGCCGGTAGCTTCCCGCAACCGTGATCGACACCGGATATCCCCCTGTGTCGCCTGGGGTGACGCTGCCCGCGACGGCGCGGTTGTCGTTGATCTCGATGACGCCGTCGACGGCCATCGCGCCGAGCGGAAACGACACGAGAGCACTCAGACAGAAGAATAGACTCGCGATTCGCATGGTCGAACTCCTCATCGACGCTACGGGCACGGAACCGTGCCCGCGCAGCTGTTCTGCATGCCCGGGTCGATCCCGGACTGGTTCACGTTGCCGAGCAGGTTCGACGTGAACAGGTTCTTCTTGTAGGTGCCCGACACGGCTCCGGCGGCGGTCAGGCGCAGCCCGAAGCCCGCCACGTTGTCCTGGGCGAAGTTCCCGACGACGGCGCAGGAGAACGCGGAGAGGGCGTCGCAGTCGATGCCGTCACCCGCGTTCGCGTGGGTCGCGTTGTGCTGCACCAGCCCGGAACCGCCCGTCTGGATGCCGTCGTTCGTATTCCCGGCGGACGCGTTCGCGACGATGCTGCAGCGGAAGTTGCAGTCGATGCCGTGGGAAGGCACCACCGAGCCGTTGCCGAAGGTGACGTTCTCGGCGACGGACATGTCGTTCTGCGCGAGGATGCCGGGACCCGACGGGTTCGAGGAAGCGACGTTCTGCTCGACCTGACCGCGGCTGTTGGTGTCGATCCCACCGAGTTCGTTGGCGGCGGCCACGTTGTGGCTGATCCGGCTCTGGCTCTCGGTGCTGATCCCGAAGCTGCCGTTGGCCTCGGTGACGTTCCCTGACACGAGGGCGTTCCCCGTGAGCCGGATACCGCGACCTCCGTTTCCGAAACTGACGTTGTCGACGGCCTGGACTTCGGTCGTTCCACCGATCCCGTCGCCGCCGTTCCGCGTCGTGATGTTCTCGCGCACCAGCGCGATCGCACCGGCATCGATGCCGCGCACCGAGCAACCGGTCACGTGGAGCCGCTCGGCGACCCCTTCGGTTCCGAGCGAGATGCAGTCGCTCGCGAAGTTGCGCAGGAAGCCGTTGCGCACCGTCACGCGCCTGCGGCCGATCGCGTTGATCCCGATCCCCGCGCCGCTTGGGCAGCTGATCGTGACGCCCGAGCCCGTGCACCCGCCCGAACCGCCGTCGATCGTGAAGCCGTTCAGGTCGATCGTCACGTCGTCGGCGATCACGAGCAGGGCCCCGGAACCCGAGGGCGGCGTCAAGCTACCGGTGAGCACGAAGCTGCCGCTCCCGATCTGGTACGGGAAGCCACCGCCTGCCGTGATGAAGGCCTGGTTGAGTTCGATCACGCCGTCCACGGCGCCGGCAGGGGCGGACCCGAGCAGGGCGCCCGTCGCGGCGACGGCGAGAAGAGAGCGAATGATGCGCTGCATGGAAGATCCTCCAGTCCAGAGAGAGGGAAGAGCGATGGTCACGACGCGTCTCCGTCGTCGCGTCGCCGGGCGAGTGCCGCGACGAGGGCCGCCCCGAGCAGAACGCTCGAGAGACCCGGTTCCGGGAGTGCCACCAGGTCGCCGGCACCCCAGTTCGCGTCGGACCCCGTGCCGTCGTAGGCGAGTGACCAGGTGCCGCTGCCCGGCGTGTAGTCGAGGGCGTCCTCGTCGTCGAAGAAGATCGAGCTGACTAGGCCGCTGCGATCGAAGGAGAGTCGGATGTCGCCGTTCGGCATGAGCTGGACGGCATCGGTGTCGAGGGTCAGTGCCGCACTGCCGAGGCCGCTACCGTCGTAGAAGACGCTGTAGCTACCGCCCGAGAACGCCACGACCTCTTCGTCGTCGACGGTTCCCGCGACCGGCAACGCCACCGTGGTGTCGAAGGAGAGCAACAGCTCGGACGCCGCCCCCACGCCGACCGCGTCGATCGCGACGCCGTCGGGAATGGACTCGGCGCTCCCGTCGAACTCGAGGCTGTAGGTGGACCCGTCCCAACGGACGACGTCGCGGCGCTCGGCAGTGACCCCACCGGGCGAGAGGGAGACGGTGGTGTCGAAGGCGAGCAGGAACTCTCCCCCGAGATCCTCGTAGCCCACGATGTCCGCATTCGCGGGCAGGCTGCCGAGGGGCAGCAGGCCGATCACGCCGCCCAGGTCTTCGGCCACGTCTTCGTCCTGGACGGTCACGCCGCCCAGCGACAAGGTGATGTCGGGGGAGACGTCGATCGCGCCGACCGGGGCGGCGAAGAGCGCCAACCCGATCGCGGCCCAGGCATGGCGCCATCCCGCGGATCGGCGGCGCGACGCGCGGGTACAGAACTCCCGTTTCCGCATGGCGGTCCCTCCTGGTCTGGGCGAGCCGGCTGGCTCGCATGGGAGGAGCGAACCACGGGCGGCTTAACGGAGGCGAAACGGGCGGCCGGCGAAGTCCCAACACCCCGATTCCGTGCTGGTTTCGGCGCCGCGACCCCGAACGCCGCGCCGTGCCCGGACGGCCCGCCCCGCCGTCGGTCGTGCGAGAATGCGCACGGCCCCGGGAGCCGGGCGCTGCCGGGGAGGAACCATGCACTTTGGCGTCTGCGTCGCGTCTCACATCGGCGACATCGACTACGTGGTCCGGGCGGAGGCGCTCGGCTACCACGCCGCCTGGTTGGCCGACAGTCAGATGCTCTGGTCGGACTGCTACGCCGCGCTCGCCCTCGCAGCGGACCGCACCGACCGGATCCGCCTGGGTACCGGTGTCGCCGTCTCGGGGACGCGCCCCGCGCCGGTGACCGCGGCCGCGATCGCGACGATCAACGCGCTCGCCCCGGGGCGCACCTTCCTCGGCGTGGGCGCCGGAAACACGGCGATGCGCGTGATGGGGGAACCGCCGCATCGGATCGCCGCGTTCGACCGCACCCTCGACACACTGCGGCCGCTGCTGCGGGGCGAGGAAGGCGTGCATCACGCGGCGGGCGGACCGCGTCCGATCCGGCACCTGATGCCCGACCACGGCTTCGTGAACTTCGACGACGCGATCCCGCTCTACGTTTCGGGCTTCGGGCCGCGCTCCCTCGGCCTGGCGGGAAAGCACGGCGACGGAGCCGTGCTCTCGCTACCGCCCAACCCCGCGGCGATCGAGCGCGTCTGGAAGTTCGTCGAAGCCGGGGCCACCGCGGCGGGCCGCGCCCTCGATCGCGCACGCTTCCGCACCACCGCCCTCACCACGATCTCGGTGCTCGATCCCGGCGAGGCCCTGGACTCGCCCCGGGTCCGTGCCGAGAGCGGCCCGTTCGCGATGGCGACGCTGCACTACGCCTACGATCAGTGGCGCCAGTTCGGACACCCGCCGCCCGCGGCCGTCGCCGAAGTCTGGGACGACTACTGCGCGCTGCTCGACACGGTTCCGAGTGACCGCCTGCACCAGCGCGTGCACGCGGGACACAACTGCTGGGTGCTGCCGGAAGAGGAGCGCTTCGTCACGCCCGCGCTGCTCGAGGCGTCCTGTCTGATCGGCACGCGCGACCAGCTCGTCGATCGCCTCGGCGTGCTCTCGGAGGCGGGCCTCGACGAGGTCATGATCCTCCCCGGCTGGGAGCCGCGCACGGCGGTGCTCGAACGGGTCGCGAGGGACCTCTTCCCGGCCTTCCGAGACGCCCGCTAGTGAACGCGGTGTCCCAGGAGTGGATCGAGACGCTACCCCTCACGTTTCGGTGGACCCAGCTCCTGGTCTGGACCGGCGTCGGCTTCGTCGTCGGGGCGGGGAGCACCTGGATCGGAGCGCGCCTCGCCACGGGACCGGTGCCGGACGCCAGTCGTCGGCACTGGACCGAGACCGCGCGCTGGCTCTACCCGACGCGGACCGTCTTCTCGGTGTCGGTCACCTGCCCGCTGGTCGCAATGGGACTCACGGCGCTGTTGCGGGTGGGGCCGTTCTCACCGCTCGGTGCCACCTCGTTCGCGCTGTTCGTCGCGGGGAGTACCTACCTCGGCGCCGCCTGGATGCGACGCGCCGTGCGACGACGCCTCGACCGAACCCTCGAACGCGCGCCGCGGCCCGGAAACTGGAACTGGCAAGCGGTGATCCTGGCCTACCCCCACGTGATCGTCGTGCTGGCGATGGCCTTCCTGGTGGGCCGCGATCCCTTCGCGATGCCCGACCTCGCCTGGGCGCTGCTCGGGACGGCGCTCTACCTCGGGTGTCTGGTTCGCGCCGGACTCCCCCTGCTGCGCGTGCTCGGTCAGGCAAAGCCCCCGAACGCCCGGCTCCAGGCGGTGGTCGACCGCGTGAGCGAGCGGGCAGGCGTCAGGCCGCGGGCCAGCTGGGTGCTGAACTGGTCGATGCCGAACGCCCTGGCCCTGCCATGGACCCAGGAGCTCGTATTCTCCACGCGGATCCTCGAGGTGCTCTCCGACGAGGAGCTCGAGGCCATCACCGCCCACGAAGTCGGCCACCTGCGGGAATCGACGCGAACTCGGGCCGCGCGCACAGCTTTCGCTCTCTGCCTCTTGCCACTCGGCTTCGCGCACTACGCCACACTGGAGCACGGCACGTCGTTCTGGTGGGTGATGGCCGGCCTGCTGGTGGCAGTGCTCGCAGCGTCGCGTTGGTCGCGGCGTCTCGAGGCCGCCGCCGACGCCCACGCGGTGGACCACGAGAGCGAAGAGGGCGTACACGCGCGCGCGCTCGAAGCGCTCTACCGCGCCGCCGACACACCGGCCGTGCTCAGCAAGGGCACCGGATCGCACCCCAACCTGTTCGACCGCATGGTCGCGTCCGGCGTGACGCCCGACTACCCGCGACCGGCACCGCCCGCGCGACACCGCATGCTCTTCGGCTTCCTCGGCGTCGTGGGCTCGATCCTGCTCGCCAACTATGCGCTGTTGCGTGCCCCCGGTTGGCTCGTGTCAGAGGAAGATCCGTCCCTCGAAGCCTACGAGCGCCAGGTGGCCTGGACGGCAGGACGCCGCGGGCTGCACGACCTCGGCCTGTGGGAGACGAACACCCGCGACTGGGAGACGGGCATCCGCTACCTCGACCTCGCCACCACGACGAATCCTCGCGGCCACCATGCCCCCGCCGATGCCGCCTTCCTGTTGGCCCACGCGGGACGCTGCGGCGAGGCGGCCGCGCGGCTCACCGTCTCCGAGGACCGCATGGCCGAGCCCGAATCCTGTCCGCGCATTCGTCGCGCGCGCGAGGCCCTGGTCAGCTGCGAAGAGGACGAGGCGGTGAGCGCCCCGCTCTAGCGCCAGCGCGGGGACGCGCCCTCTCCTCACCGCGCGCGCCACTCGCTAGGGTGGAGCGCCGGGGGAGGGGTGCATGAATCCGTGTCCGAACTGTTCCGCGGGCCTCTACGGCCACGCGTGCAAGATCCGCTGTCCGCGTTGCGGTTACTTCGAGAGCTGCTCTGATCTCGAGCCGCATCCGCCGCGTCCCGGCGCTGGAGAGCCCACGACGACCCCGCGACCGGGGCCTCGGAGTGCGGCAGAAAGCCCGCGCAAGTCCCCGTAGACGCTCAAGTCCCGGCCGCTTCCGGTCGATTCGAGCGGTGTGGAAGACCCGCCGCATTCCGAGCGCTCGCTCTCGAACCCGCCCGCGCGGCTGCACTCCGTGCAGGTGCTGCGCGCCGTAGCGGCGCTCGCGGTGCTGGGCTGGCACGCGGTCTGGGTCACCCGCGCGTTCCCCGAGGCCCTCCCCGCCCTGCCCGCCTTCCTCGCGATCGGCTACGCGGGCGTCGACCTCTTCTTCGTCCTGTCCGGGTTCATCGTCTGCCACATCACCGCGGGCCGGCAGGTTCGCTTCGGCGGGTTCGTCCTGCGCCGCTGGGTACGCATCGTCCCGCTCTACGCGGTGTTCACCGGACTCGCGCTGTTCGCGGTGGCGCTGCACCCCGCTTGGGATGGCAAGGGCACCCTCTCTTTCGGCTACGCCCTCGCCTCGTTCACGGTGTGGCCGATGCGCGAGACGCCCTATCTCGATGTCGGCTGGTCCCTCGAACACGAGCTGATCTTCTACGCGCTGGCCGGCGCGTGTTTCGCCTGGGCCTCACCGCGGGTTCTGCTGGCGGCGGTGCTCAGCCTCTTCGGCGTCGGACTCGTCGTCCACGTCGGATCGCCAACGGCGCTCGCCGGCCTCTGGGACGGGCACGTCTTCTCCCTCTTCCACGTTCAGTTCGCCATCGGTGTGGCGATCGCCCAGACCCGTCCGGTCTGGGCCCGCTTCGGCCACGCGCTTCCGATCCTGCTGGGCGTCGGCCTGGCCCTGGCGACGGGCGCCTGGCTCGACGGCACCGGCGCTGCGATCCATCCGACCGGCGCAGTCGGCCTGGTGCGGGTGCTCGGCTTCGGGTTCGCGGGGGGCGCGCTCCTCGTCGGCGCGCTCAACACGGAAGCGCGCGCAGCGACGGGTGCCCACCGGTTCCTCTCGAGTCGCGGGGGACGCGCCGCGATCGCCCTCGGCGACGCGTCCTTCGTCCTCTACCTCTCCCACTACTTCGTGTTCTCGATCGTGTCCAAGCTCGCCACCGGTGCGCCGGCCGCCTGGGCGATTCCGACGCTCGTGTTGGCCACCGCACTCGCCTGCGGCTTCGCCTGGGCGTTCCACGTCGCGGTCGAGGCGCCGTTCCTGCGCCGCGCCCGGGCTCATCTGACGCCGGAGAAGCCCCCGGCGCACGCTGCTTCCACGCCGACAGCCGCCCGCGCCTGGGCCGGAGGAAATCCCTGACATGCCCTTGTCCCTCGCACGCCGTGCGATCCGGGTGCCGCACCTCGGCCCCTTCCTGGTCGGGATCTACCGCGCGTGGATCGCACTGGGCGTCGCTGCGCGCGCGATCCGTGCGGCCGGCCTGTGGTGGTGGCGTTCTCGCGAGATCACGAACTTCACCTACGACCTCATGCCGCTGAACCGGGAACACCTGGTCGCGTCGCTGTCCGTCGTCACCGGAGAACCGCACGCGCGGATCCGTGGCTGGATCGCCGAGCTCGAAGAGGATCGAGAGCTCCTCGACGCGCTGCGCCTCGCCGCCGCTCGTGGCCCGGACTCGGCCATCAGCGACACCACGCCCCGCTTCGGGCGCCGCCTGGCCTGGTACGTGCTGGTGCGCTGGCGGAAACCGCGGAAGGTGGTCGAGACCGGCGTCGACCGGGGGCTCGGTGCGGCGACGCTCACGGCGGCCCTCGCGCGCAACCACGCGGAAGGGCATCCGGGCGAGTACATCGGGATCGATCCGAATCCGGCCGCCGGCGGGCTCCTGATCCCCGATCTCGCGCGCTTCGGACGGGTCCTGCGTGGCAGCTCCCTCGATCATCTCACCGAAATCGACGCGATCGATCTGTTCATCCACGACAGCGATCACTCGGAGGCCCACGAGCGCGCGGAGTTCGAGCTCGTGGAGTCGCGTCTGAGCGAGGGTGCGATCGTCGTGACCGACAACGCCCACGTCACCGGCGCGCTCCTCCAGTTCGCCGAGCGAACGAAGCGCCGCTACCTCTGCTTCTCGGAACAGCCCCGCTTCCACTGGCACCGCGGTGCCGGCACGGGGATCGCGTTCGACTGACGGGCGCCGTCGCTCAGTGCCAGAGGCGCTTCCACCAGGGCTCGTCTTCGGGCTCGGGCTGCGCGGCCTGCGTCTCGGCCTCGAGGCCGATGCGCTCGCGAATCTCGGCGATGTCCCAACCCGTCAGGTTGGCCAGGGTCTTCGCCTCGTCGTCCTGCCGCTTCGCGAGCCCGTCGAAGTAGCGCTGGGCCTCTTCGCAGCTCGCTTCGCCGGTAAAGGGATGGCGCAGCACGTAGCGCCCCTGAAAGTTCTGCCGGTCGCCCGTGCTCTGGAAGGCCAGGTCGTCGGGGAAGTGTTCGGCGTCGTAGCGCACGTGGAGCCGCGTCACGAAGACGTCCTGCGGCGCGGGCTGGGGCCGACGCGGCATCGGCATGGGCGTCGGCGGTCGGATCCCGGGCTTGGGTTCGTCGACCCAGAAGACACCGAGCTGACGGAGTTCTTGTGCCGACAGCGGGTCGGCCGCGCAGGGATCACACCAGGCCATGTCCCAGGCGTACTCGAGGAAGACCGCGTTGCCGTTCTCGCGAGCGACGGCGGTCTGGAACATGTCGCGGTAGAAGGGAGCGAAGTCGTCCTTGACGTAGGGTGGCAGGTCCATCCCGGTCGGCAGCTTCACGGTGCGGTAGTTCGTCGTCTCGACGCGACCGGTGCGGGTGAGCGCGTAGACGAAGAGCTCCTGGGGGCCATCGGCGTTCACCATGCCGAGGCGAATCGGCAGTACGAACTTCGGCGACTCGAAGGCGATCTGGAGCGGTCGCAGCTGCTGGTAGCCGAGCTTCGTCTGCTCTTCGAGGTTCACCTTCGCCACGAAGAAGCGCATGCCCTGCTTCAGATAGGAGGACACGACCGACTCGGCGCCCTCGGGAATCCGGTAGTCGTTCTGCACGAGCCAGGTGACGAGGCCCGCACTCTCCTTCGCCGACAGGATCAGGATGTCGTACTCACCGACGGTGTACTCGGCCTCGATGGTGACGCCGAGGCTCTTGGCGCTGCCGGCCCTGTCGACCGACAGGGCGGCCTGCGGGGGCAGCGCCGATTCGAGGCGTCGGTAGCGCAGGTTGCACGGATCGCCGTCGAAGTACTCGACCAAGCGCGGCGCGGTGTAGGCGTCGAGATGCTCGATCAGCGCGTGCTCGGCGACGTGAATCTGCTCGCGCTCGAGGAAGGTCGGCACCGGGATCACCATCGCGAACTCGGTGAGGCTGCCCTTGTAGTCGTTCGCCATGGTGAGGACCGTGCGGTCCTCGTCGCGCACCAGCACCACCTGCGAGGCCTGGTTGTAGAGGGTGGTGTCGGCGCGGGCGACGTAGAAGCCGCAAAAGGCGCTAGCGGGCGTCGCCCCAAAGAGCAGGGCGACCAGGGTCCAGACGAGGGCTCGCGGGGACATGGATCGGATCTCCTTCGTGGGATTCGGGGTCGGCGATCGGGACCGGTTCGAATTGGGGCGCAGCCGCCGGTTGGAGCTCTGGCGCGGCTTCGACGCGACGCGACGCCGGCCATTCATAGGACGCGCCGGGAAACCAGCGGTCGAGCGCGACGACCAGAGGCGTCATGCCCACCAGGGCATAGAAGAGGGAGGTGGGTTCCCAGAGCACGAAGCGGCCCCAGGCCGCCGCGGCGGCGACCGCCACGGCGAACGCGATGCGGCCGCGGCGCGACGCGGGGGTCGTGCGCGGATCCGAGATCATGAAGAACGCGAAGATCCAGAGTGCACCGCCCGACAGCTGGTGGAGCGGGATCCGCAGCGGATCGCCCAGCAGGAGCGCGCGCCCGAATACGAGGGCGGCGGTCGCGGCGAGGAAGGCCCAGGTGACGTCCGAGCGTTCGGCGCGGAAGACGACGAGGGAGCCGAGCCCCGCGAGCACGAAGACGCCGGTCGCCGTGCTGCCCCATTGGCCCGGCGAAACCCAGCTGGCCGGCCACGCGCCGAGGTTCGAACCGACGAGCATCACGACGATCGCGAAGGCCGTGGGGTTCCAGACGTGTTTGCCGTTCCAGCGCAGCAGGAACTTGCTCGCGATCGCGACGAAGGCGGCCAGCGGGACCAACCACGACACCTCGCTGCGGAGCAGCAGGCAGAGGGAGAGGCCCGAGATGAGCGCACTGCGCGGCTCGAACGGCGCTCCATCGATCGACCGCGCGAGCAGCGCCTGCGTCGCGAGTGCGACCAACAGAGTGGGCACCCAGACGGGAAGCGGGACGCCGAAATCGAGCGCCAGCTGACCGTAGACGAACAGCCCGCCGAGCATCGCGAGCTGGAAATGGCGCGGATCGGCCAGGCTTCCGAGTCTCCCCCGCATCGCGGCGAGGGTAACCAACGGCTGGTGACGCCGTGGCGGGGTCGAACGCGAATTTACGCAGCGCTCTCGTAGAGCCGGGCGCGATCGGCCTCGAAGCGCCGGCCCGCGAAGAAGAAACACGGAATCGCGAGACCCGCGAGCAATGTAAAGCCGATCAGGGTCCAGGTGTAGGGCTCGGCGACGCCCCGGGCCTGGAGCACGTCCACGAGGATGCCTCCACCGGTAATCCCGATCCCGAGCCCGACGAGGTTCAGGGCGAAGAGGTAGAAGGCCACGACCGTGGCGCGAATCTTCAGCGGCACGAGCTCCTGCACCGTCGAGAAGGTGGGGCCGTAGAAGCTGCCGAGCTGGAAGTAGCCGGCGAACACCCCCACCCAGAACCAGGTGCTGTCGGGGGGCACGAGCCGGTAGGCGATCCCGAGTGGCGCCATCACGAGCATCACCCAGAACAGGAACATCGGACGCCCCAACCCGAAGCGCCTCTGGACCCAGTCGCCCCCGAGACCGCCGAACAGATTGCCGAGCACGCCGCCCCCCATCCCGATCCAACCGGTCCAGCGGGCGATCTCGGCGCGCTCGAAGCCGCGTTCTTCCACGAACCAGAGCTGATCGAAGGCCGCCGCGCCCAGCACGAAGTGAAGCGAGACGCCGCCGGCGATCGTGAGTACGAGCGCGGGGGAGCGTCGCAGCGCGTCCTGCAGGACTGCGATGATCTCGCGCAGCGTCGGCTGCGGTTCGCGCTCCTCGGGGAGGATCTCGGTGTTCCCGTACCCCCGCGGCGTTTCCTTGACGAAGAGCAGGACGATGGCGAGACAGATCCCGATCGCGCCGAGCGCGTAGAAGCAGCCGCGCCAGCCGATCGCCGGTCCGAGATATCCGGCGATCAAGAGCGACACACCGACCCCGATCGGGACGCCCATGTAGTAGATGCCGGCGGCGAGGCCGAGCCGCGTCGCGGGGAAGCGATCGGAGAGCATCGACATCGAGGTCGGCGTGCAAACCGACTCCCCGATACCGATGAAGGTGCGCGGAATCGCCAGCGTTCCGAAGCCGCGGGCGAGGCCCGAGACTGCGGTCAACGCGCTCCACAACGCCAGCCCCGCCGCCATCAGGCGCGGCCGATGGAGTCGATCGGCGAGGGTGCCCGCGAACAGCCCCATCGTGCTGTAGAAGAGGATGAAGGCGAAGCCCGTGAGCAAACCGAACTGGGTGTTGGTGAGACCCAGGTCCGGAATGATGAAGTTCGCGAAGCTCGCCAGCAGCTGGCGGTCCACGAAGTTCATGACGTTGATCAGTGTCAGGAACGCCAGAAAGCCGTAGCTGCCGCGAGAGACCCGTTCTTCCATGGGGGCGGGAGTATGTCACTTCCCCGGGGGCGAATGCCGTCTTTCCGAAGCGGGATCGCGAGCCGCAGCGCCGGAATTGGTCCCTCTCCCAGGGGCCAATTGGACCTTGTGAGGGGTCCGCACCGGGACCATGCTCGCCGTGTGTCGTGTGATGTCCCGGCCTTCCTCGATCGTTTCTTCGCCTTCGGCGCCGAGCCGAGTGTCGACCGCTATCTCGCGCTCTTCCATCCCGAGGCCACGCTCTTCGATTCCGGTATGCCGGAACCGATCCCGGTCGCAGCGATCCCAGAGCACTTCCGAACCATCCTGGCGGTCATCCCCGACCTCCAGATGGTCCCCGAGCGCTGGCGGGAGGACGACGACACCGTCTTCGTCGAAGCGCGGAACACGGCCACCGTCGGGAACACGCCCATGGAGTGGCGCTCGATCTACTGCGTGGACCTCGACGGCGGACACGTGATTCGCGGCCGACGCTACTACGATCGGCGTGGACTCTTCGCGCGCCTCGACCCCCATCTCCCGGCGTTCCCCGCTACCACACCGCTTTCCGCGCCCACGCCGCCCGGCCCGATCCCGGCGATCACCGGCCGTGCCCTCGTCGATGCCATCGGCGAGCTGTGGAAGCGGGGGCGTCCCAGCGAGCTGCCGCTCTCCTTCCGCGAGGACGCGGCCGCCTGGTTCCCCGCCCAACCGGCGCCGCTGGGACGCGAGGCGCTCGCGAGCTACGCCGAGAGTTTCCTGGGGCGCTTCGAACGCTTCGACTTCACCCCCCTGCGCAGCGCCGGCGACGAGAACCTGGGCTTCCTCGAGTGGGAAGCCCGCGCGCAGATCGGGACCCTGTCCTTCGCGCTGCGCGGATCGGACCGCTTCGACCTGGCACCGGGCGGTGTGCTCGCCAGCCGCCGCTATTTCGACACCCTCGAGCTCGCCAACCTGTGGGCCGAGCATCTGGAACCGACTTCCTGACCGCGATCACCGCCCCACCCCGTTTCCCGCGCCACGAGGCCACCGCCCATGTCCGAGACGATCCATCGCACCTGCAACCTGTGCGAGGCCTGCTGTGGCCTCGACTTCGAAGTCGAGGCCGGGCGCATCGTCTCCGTGCGTCCCGATCCGGACGATTTCCTGTCGGCGGGCTTCGCCTGTCCGAAGGGCATCGCGAACGCGGACGTCCACCACGACCCCGACCGCATTCGTGAACCGCTGCGCCGCAACGCCCAGGGCGGCTACGACCCGATCTCCTGGGAGGAGGCCTTCGCCGAGATCGGGGAACGCTGTGGCGCGATCCGCAACGCCCATGGTGCCGACGCACTCGCGCTCTACATCGGCAACCCGGTGGTACACGACTTCGGGGCCGCACTCGTGCGCGCGGGGCTGGTCGCCGCCCTCGGCACGCGCAACTGCTACAGCGCCGGCACCCAGGACACGAGCCCGCGCTTCGCGACGTCCTGGCACCTCTATGGCAGCTCCTTCCTCACGCCGATCCCCGACGTCGAGCGCACCGACTACCTGCTTTGCATCGGCGCGAACCCGCTGATCTCGAACGGCAGCCTGCTCACCGCACCCAACATGCGCGCGCGCCTGCGTGCGCTGCGCAAACGCGGCGGAAAGCTCGTGGTGGTCGACCCGCGGCGGACCGAGACCGCGCGCGAGTGCGACGAGCACGTGGCGGTCCTCCCCGGCGGTGACACGGCCCTCCTGCTCGGGATGGTCCGCGCCCTGCTCGAGGCCGGACGCGTCGACCGAGGCGCCGTCGGCCGGATCGCCCAGGGCTTCGACACCGTCGCGGCACGGGTGCAGCGACTCGACCCCGCCGATCTGGCCCGGGCCAGTGGCGTCGACGCCGCCGTGATCGAGCGTCTGGCCCACGAGTTCGCCGACGCGCCGAGCAGCGTCGCCTACTCCCGCCTCGGGGTCTGCAACAACCGCACGGGCACCCTCGGCACCTGGGCCACGGACCTTTTGAACCTCGCCGCCGGACGGCTGGGAGCCGTCGGTGGCGCGATGTTCACCACGCCGGCGGTCGACCCGGCGCGGCTCTCCCAGCTGCCGGGCATGGACGGCCACGACCGATTTCGCAGCCGAGTGCGCGATCTGCCCGAGACCCTCGGCGACCTCCCCTCGGCGTGTCTCGCGGAAGAGATCGAGACGCCCGGGGAGGGCCAGGTACGCGCACTGATCACCTACGCCGGAAACCCGGTGCTCTCGGTGCCCAACGGCAAGCGCCTGGACGCCGCCCTCGCCTCCCTCGAGTTCATGGTGTCGGTGGATCTCTACCGCAACGAGACCACCCGCCACGCCGATCTCTTGCTCCCGCCTGCGGGTTCTCTCGCCGAGGAGCACTACGACCTGATCTTTGCGCCCGTGGCGATCCGCAACTTCGCGCGGCTCTCGCCGGCGGCGGTCGAGCCGGGCCCGAACGAGAAGGCCGACTGGGAGATCCTGCTCGGGATCGCCGAGGCCCTCGGCGGGGGCTTCTCCGGCATCGGCCCGCTCGACAAGCTGCTGGGCGTGGGTGCCCGGCTGGGCCGGCGCTTCACCCCCACCCATCTGCTCGACCTCTTGCTGCGCACCGGCGCGCACGGCGATGGCTTCCTGCCCGCGCCCCTGCGCTTCGGTCGCTTCAAGAACGGACTCTCGGTCGAGGCGCTGCGCAAGCACCCGCACGGGGTCGATCTGGGACCGCTCGAAGCCGGCGTCACGCGGCGGGTGCTGCACCGAGACAAGCAGGTGAACGCCGCGCCGGCGCCGCTGCTCGCCGCGCTGGATGCCTGGGCGCAAGACCCCACCGAAGGAGTTCCCGAAGAGGGCGAACTCCTGATGATCGGACGTCGCGAGACCCGCACCTGCAACTCGTGGATGCACAACGTGCCGGCGCTCGTGTCCGGTCGGGAGCGCTGCGTGCTGCTCGTGCACCCCGACGATGCGAAGCGCGCTGGCGTGAGCGACGGTGAGCTCGCGCTGCTCGAGAGCCGGGTCCATTCGGGGCCGGTGCCGGTGCAGCTCTCGAACGACCTGCGTCCCGGCGTCGTGAGCCTGCCCCACGGTTGGGGTCACGAACGGGCGGCCGACTCGCTGCGTACGGCGGGGAAGCGTCCCGGCGTTTCGTTCAACGACTGGAGCGACGATGCCACCACCGAGACGGTGGTGGGCCAGTCGATCCTGAACGGGGTGCCGGTGCGGCTTCGCCCCTTGTCGGACGAAGCCACCTGTTCGGCAGCCTGAGCGACGGAGCCTCGGCCCGGTTTCCCGCTAGTCGGCGAGGAAGCCGAGTTGGCGATCCGCGGCGTCGGCGTCGAAGTCCTCGAACTGGATCAGGCCGAGCTTCGTATAGGCCTCGCGCACCTTCGGCGTGAGCAGCCCGAGCTTCTTCAGGTTCGGGACGATGCGCTGGAAGAGCATGCTGCGGAAGGCCTTCCCGATCTCGGACTCGAGCACGACCTTCTGCACTTCCTTCTCGTTCCATCCCATGAGGTGCGCCAGGTCGGAGCCGACCAGCCGGTCGCGCATCAGCTCGGATGCGTAGATGATGAAGTCCTCGCGGTCGGCGAGCTCGTTCGCGGGCATGTCCTTGTAGTAGTCGCGAAGCGAGAGCACGCCGAACGCCACGTGCCGAGACTCGTCGCGCATCACGTACTTGAGGAGCTCCTTCAAGAGTGGCTCCTGGGCGATCTGGAACAGGTTGCCGAAAGCCGCCATTGCGAGGCCCTCGATCAGGATCTGCATGCCCAGATACTTGAAGTCCCAGCGGCTGTCCTGGATGGTGGCGTCGAGCAGCTCCTTCAGGTTGGCGTTGATCGGCCACTCCCACTCGAGCTTCTCGTGGACGTAGCGACTGAACACTTCGACGTGGCGTGCCTCGTCCATCGTCTGCGAGCTGGCGTAGTACTTCGCGTCGACCCAGGGCACGCCGCCGACGAGCTGGGACGCGACGATCATGGCGCCCTGCTCGCCGTGCAGGAACTGGGAGAGCTGGAGCGCGAGCTGCCCGTGCTGGACCTTCGCCCGCTCCTTCGCATCGAGCTTCTGGTAGGGGCCGTAGTCGTGCAGCGGGTTGATCGCCGCGGGCACGATCTCGCTCTCGGGCTCGACGTGGGTGTCCCAGGCGAGCTGGGTGGTGCCGTTCCACTGCTCGCGCTTCGACTTCTCGTAGAGGTCGCGGAGCCCTTCCTTGACGCTGCCGTAGTTCCAGGCGTAGCTCGAATCGAAAGACACGAGGATCGTCTCGAGCTCTTCGTCGATCCCGTCCAGCGTGTTCACCACCGGGTTGGCCATGGTCGCGTTCTCCTTCGCCAGAGCCCCTGGGCGCGGGAGCCCTCAACGAGCGTCGCGGATCCCAAGGTCGCCAGCAAGCGCGAGACCGTCGCGCGCATAGGCCCTGAAGCGCGATCGACGAAGCGTCTCGGCGCCCCGAAAAGGGCGACGCCCGAGAGAGCCAAGACTCTCCCGGGCGTCGAAGGTTCCAGCGAAGAACGGCGGGCTCCACCTCGCGTGCACCGCGCGTTCCCACGTCTCGCCGACGCCGCGCACCACGTGCGTTCGTCGCCAGGACGTTCGTATGCTCGTCTGCCGACCCACGGGATCGCGGCCTAGGGCGCGATCGACCACGGAACGAGCACACGCTGTGTTGGGGACCTCCACTGGAACCAGAACCGGCGCCGAGGATACGCAGACGCCGGGTTCGCGATCAATCGAAAACCGACACACCGGACCGATTCCCGACCGGCAACCCGCTCGCACCGACGGTGATTTTCCCCTTTTCCGTCGGAGACCTAGCGGATGAGTTACCGGTCGCTTGGGAACCGGGGCGTTCGGTGGTAAAAAGGGAGGCGAAGCTGCGCAGGCTGCTTTCGCTCTCCGGAGCGAGTCAGGGTTTCCCATGGTTTACGTACGCGACGATCTCGGCGACGAGAGCTACTACGAGCAAACCCGGCGACAGACCGAGGGCTTCGACGCCGGTCTCTTGCGCGAGCCCCTGGGCGTCGTCCCCGCACAACGTCCGATCACGCTCGCGCCGGATGCGAACGTCACCGAAGCCATGCGCATGATGCAGCGAGAGCACCGCGGCTGCGTCCTGGTCACCGACGACGGCACGATCGAGACGAAGCTCACGGGGATCTTCACCGAACGCGACGTGCTCTTCCGGATCGTCGACCGGGGTCGCAACCCGGCGGCACTGCCGATCGGCGACGTCATGACCGCCGACCCGGAGACGCTGTCGATCCACGCCACCGTCGCCTACGTCTTGAACAAGATGTCCGTCGGCGGCTTCCGCCACGTGCCCGTCGTGGACGACGAGCGCCGACCCGCTTGTGTGATCTCGGTGCGCGACGTCGTCAACTTCCTCGTCGACGCGTTTCCGAGGGAGATCCTGAATCTCCCGGCCGAGCCCGAGCCCGAGCCGCCGCGGTCACGAGAGGGCGCCTAGGGTCGACCGCGCCGCCTGCTCCCGAAGACGGAGCGGGGGTCACAGGGGGGACGCATGTTCGGACGCCGGCCCGACGCCCGGCTGGTGACGGATCTCGCGCCGGTGCGGCGCATCCTGCCCCACGTCTCGCCGCGTCGGAACGACTCGGTGTTCCATCTGGAGCAGCAGGTCGACGTCGAGGCGGCCCTCGAGTTCCTCGACAAGCACAACCTGAGCCGGCCGTCGGACCGTCCCGCCACCCTCTTCCATCTGCTGCTGCGATCGCTCTCCCAGGGCTTCGTCCTCCGCCCGGGCGTCAACCGCTTCGTGAAGGGCGGCCGCCTCTGGGAGCACGACTCGATCCAGCTGACCTTCTCGGCGAAGCGAGAGCTCGTCGACGGCTCGCCGCTCTTGATCCTGAAGCGGCGCTGCGACCCCGAACACGAGAGCCTCGACGACCTCGTCGACGACGTCTACGCGCGACTCCTCCCGGCCCGCGACGGCGAGGTCCTCACCAGCGACCGCGAAGCCTCGCTCCTCGTCCGGCTTCCCGCGTTCCTCACCGCGTGGCTGGTGCGCGGCGCGGATTGGCTCGATCACTTCGGACTGCTCCCGCGCGCCCTCATCGAACCGGATCCGCATTTCACGTCGCTCTTCGTGGCGAACCTCGGCTCGGTCGGACACGACGCGGGGTTCCACCATCTATGGGAGCGCGGCACCTGCTCGTCCTTCTGCGTGATGGGACGTGTGCAACCGGGTCCCTCGGGTCGAAGACGCGTGAAGCTCTGCTGGACCTACGACGAGCGCATCGAAGACGGGCTCTACTCGTACGGCTATACGAATGGGGTCCAGGAGCGACTCGAACGTCCCGAGCTCCTGCTCGAACCGCCGTCGGCTCTCGACGACGCGACACCCACCTGAGCAACCGAACCGGGCTTGTGCGAAGCTGTCCAACGACGGAGGGTGGGATGGCTTCGGGATCCGGTACCGGCGCAGCCCGGGACACCCGGTTGCGGAGCGACGACGGACGCTTGGTGCGCGGGCGGAAGAGTCGCGCGCGCATCCGAGCGGCGGCACGCAAGTTGTTTCGCGAGCGTGGCTTCGACGGTACGACCTTGCGCGCGATCGCGGCCGAGGCCGAGATGGGCGCCAGCTCGATCTACCGCCACGTTGCCTCGAAGCACGAGCTGCTGGTCCTGGAACTCGCGGAGCTCCAGGAAGAGGCGTGGCTCCAGTTCCGCAAGCGCGACGATCGCGGCGCCGCGACGGCCTCGCGCGTGCGGGACTTCCTCGACGTCCAGCACGGTCTGCTCGCCTCGAACGCCGACCTGGTGGTGATCGCCCTGCGGGCCACCACCTACCCGGACGCTCCCGTCGCGCGGCGCGCCCTGGCACTGCAGGACCGTACGATCGGCCTGCTCACCGAGATCCTGCAGTCCGGTCGACGCGATCTCGCACCGGGAATCGAGCCCCTGGCCGCCGCGCGGGCGCTGTTCCACGCAGCCAGCGGAGCTCGCATCAGCTGGGCGAATGGCCTCGTCTCCGAACAGGGGTGCCGCCGGGCGGTCGACGAGTGCGTCGCCCTGCTCTTCCGTGGGCTCTCGGTGGGTGCGCGCCCGGAACCGACGCGGCCCCTCCCGGCGCCACCTCCCGACGCGCCCTGAGCCCTTCCCTGACTGGCGCGGGCTCCCGCGCCGAGCCCTCAGAGGTCTGCGTCGCGCTCGATCTCGGCCGCCTTGGCCTCGAGCCAGCGGCGGTAGTCGGGCCCGGTCCAGGCGCGCTGCTCGCCGTTGCGCGTACGCTCGGCGTTGTAGTGGTACTGCCAGGCGTTGAGGCGGTTCGCGCGTGCGGAGTCGCGCTCGGCAATCACCTTCGCAGGAACGCCCGCAATGATCGAGCCGGGCGGATACTCGCGGCCCTCGGGCACCATCGCGCCGCCCGCGACGATCGACCCCTTCCCGATCACCGCTCCGTCCATGATGACGGCGTTGATGCCGACCAGACAGTGATCCTCGATCGTGCAGCCGTGCACCGTGGCGTGGTGGGTGATCGAGCAGAACGCGCCGATCCGCGTCGGGAACTCGTACCCGATGTGGATCATCACGAAGTCCTGGATGTTCGACATGCGGCCGACTTCGATCTCGTGGCACTCGGCGCGCATCACGACGTTGTGCCAGACGGAGACATCGGCCGCGAGGGTGATCTTGCCGGTCAGCTCCGCGGTCGGTGCGATCCAGCAGGACGGGTCGATGGTCTGCAGGTCGCTCACGCCCCGGCCTCGAAGATGGCCTGGCTGCGCGCGCGCAGATCCGGGTCGACGAGGTAGTCGAGCGCCGTCATCGCGAGAGACTTCGCGCCATCGATCGCCGCCGCGTCTCCCATCTCCGAGCCCGCCCACTCGGCGAACTCGGGGTTGTGGATGGTGCAGTGCGGTGGCGCTGCCGCCAGCATCGGATGGATCGACGGGACACGATGGCTCACGTTGCCCATGTCCGTGCTCCCCTGCATGCCATCGGGCAGCTTGTCGTAGGGGAAGAACTCGCGGCCGAGCGCTTCCGCGTTGTGACGGAACGCTTCCGCGAGCGGCTCGTTGTATCGGATGTCCAGGTAGTCGGCCTCGCCCCAGACGAGGTCGAGCTCGGCTCCGGTCGCCTCAGCGCCCGCACGGAAGCAGCCTTCGACGCGCGGTTTCAGCTCCAGGAGTTCGGCCTTGGTCGCGGCGCGGACATAGAAGCGCCCGGCCGCGCGGTCCGGGACCACGTTGGGTGCCTGCCCACCGTCGGTGATGATGCCGTGGATGCGTTCGGTGGATTTGATGTGCTGGCGCAGCGCGGCGATCCCCTGGTACGCGACGACGAGTGCGTCGAGGGCATTGATGCCCCGCTCGGGCATGGCCGACGCGTGCGCCGTTCGGCCCCGGTAGACCACTTCGGCTTCCGACATGCACACGCAGGGCATGTTCACCAGGTTGACGCTCGCCGGGTGCATCATCATCGCGGCGTCGACGCCTTCGAGGGCCCCCTTCCGCACCATCAGCTCCTTGCCACAGCCGTGCTCTTCCGCGGGCGTCCCCAACACCCGCACCCGGCCCGGCAGCCGCTCGCCGAGGGCCGCCAGGGCGATGCCCGCGCCGACCCCGGAGGTCGCGATCAAGTTGTGCCCGCAGGCGTGCCCCACGTCGGGGAGGGCATCGTATTCGGCCAGGACGGCCACCGTCGGCGGCTGGCTGGCACCGGCGCCGCCGAAGTCCGCCGAGAAGGCGGTCTCGAGGCCGTAGGCCGGTGCCTCGACGTCCAGACCCGCGCTGCGAAGCCATCCGACCAGGTGTTTCGCCGCTTCGTGCTCCTGGAACGCGAGCTCGGGATGGGCGTGAATGGCGCGGGATATCCGCAGGAGCTCGGGCCGCAGCCGCTCGACGGTCTCGCAGACTTCGCGCTTCAGCGCCTCGAGGTCCTGGGTCATGCGCTCCTCCGCGTTGCATCCCCGGCACGGTAAGCCTATCTCAGATGCCCCGTCTCGGGCGCGACGCCCGTCGGAAGTGAGGTCCGAACCCCTGCCATGCGTGCCATCGTCGTCGAGAAACCGACCCCCCACTCCGAGCTCCGCGTAGGCGAAGCTCCCGAACCGACCGTGGGCCCGCGCGACGTGAAACTGGAAGTGCACGCGGCCGCGTGCAACTTCTTCGACACCTTGATCGTGCAAGAGCGCTACCAGGTGAAGCCGGGCTTCCCCTTCGTTCCCGGCGGCGAAGCGGCCGGCGTCGTCATCGAGGTCGGCCGCGACGTGACGCGCTTCTCCCCCGGCGACCGGGTCCTCGCCCTCGGTTCCACGGGCGGCTACGGCGAACGCGCCGTGTTTCCCGAAGCGGCCGTCCAACCGATCCCGGATGCGATGCCCTTCGACGATGCGTCAGCGATCCCGATCACCTACCCCACCTCCTACGCCGCGCTCGTCTACCGGGCGGCGCTGCAGCCGGGCGAGACGCTGCTCGTGCACGCCGCCGCCGGCGGCGTCGGGCTCGCAGCGGTGCAGATCGGCCGGGCGCTCGGGGCGCGCGTCATCGCGACCGCCGGCGGTGCCGACAAGTGCGCCGTCACCGTCGAGGAAGGCGCGGAGGCCGCGATCGACTATCGCTCCGAGGACTTCGTCCAGCGCATCCAGCAGCTCACCGACGGTCGCGGTGCCGACGTGATCTACGACTCGGTCGGCGGCGAGACCACCCAGAAGAGCCTCAAGTGCATCGCCTGGAACGGTCGGCTGCTGATCGTCGGGTTCGCCGGTGGCGACATTCCCGAGATCCGCGCGAACCGGATTCTGTTGAAGAACATCGCGGTCACCGGCGTGCACTGGGGCGCCTACGTCGAACACGAACCCGAGCGCGTCCCCGAGTGCTTCCGGGAGATCTTCGCGCTCTACGAACGAGGCGCGCTGCGACCCCGCATCTTCGGCGAATACCCGCTCGCCGAACTTCCCGACGCCCTCGAGCTGTTGGCCTCTCGCAAGACCCACGGAAAGCTGATCATCCACCCGCAGGAAGGCGGCGCCTAGCAGGTTGCTGGAGAACCCTGCTAGCTCTCGCGCAGCGCCTCGAGGATAGCGAGGCGCAAGAGCGGCAGGTTGACCTCGTGGTGTCCGATCACCTCGAGGCCACGCGCCACGGGGCGCCCGATCACGTTGGCCCCCGTGCGGTAGTGACGCTGCATGTCGAGGTTCGCCGCCGTGACATCATCGAGAGCAACGCCCTGGTTGCGGGCAATCGAAACCAGCTTGAGGAACACCTCGGGCATGATCACGGCCGAGCCGATGTTCAACCACACGCCGCCTTCGAGTTCGGTGGCGATGCGCGCGGCGATCCGGAAGTCGATGTGGGACGCCTCGCCGACGTCCGCACCCGATACCGACGGGTGCATGTGCACCGTGTCGGTGCCGACCCCCACGTGCACCGTGATCGGCACCTCGAGCCGCGCGCAAGCCGCCAACACCGAGTGATCGGCGTGGGGCAGCTTCTCGGCTTCGAGGCACATCGCGTGGCCGAGCCCGATGCCCTCGCGCGCCCCGCGCGTTGCAGCCCGCGCGTAGGCCTCGGCGGTCTCTCGCGCCCAGCCGAAACTCCCGTCGCGAATCGTCACTTCGACGTGCTCGCTGGTTCCCCCGATGAGCGCGATCTCGTAGTCGTGGATCACGAAGGCGCCGTTCACCGCGAGGGCGTCGATGATGCGCCGCTCCAGGAGATCGATCAGCACGGGCCCGCAGCCGACCTTCACGACGTGCCCGCCCATCGCCGCCACCACCCGAGCACCCGCGCGGTGGGATCGGGCGATGGTCTGGGCCAGCTCGCGCAGGCTCGACGCCCCCAGGAAATCGGGCAGCGATTCGAGGAACTCGCCCACCGTGGCGTCTTCCGGAGCGACCGGACGGAAGCCCTGGAGCGTCGACTTGTTGCGGCGGGCCCCCAGCGCCCGATCCTTACCGACGGAGAGATCCAGCGGTCCCGGCCGCTCACGACGACTCATCGACGGCGGCCCTCTGGGGCGTGCAGGCGAACCTGCCCCCATACGTCGACGCACCACCGCCGGGTGGGGGAACAGCGGACCCTCATGGGGGCGGAGTGGCTACGGGGTGTCGACATCGAACGACGGGCCGTACGTGGGCCCTCGACGCTAGCAAAGCTGTGCCGGCTCCGACCCGTGGCGCTGCTCTGCTAGGCTTCGCGGCTCCGCTTCGGCGGAGTGCCCTCCCCTGACAGGGCCCCGGCCCGTGCGCCGCCCTCGCCCGTCCGAGACCAAGGAGTTGCCGTGAGCAGCGAAGAACAGTCGCAAGACCCCCTCCAGAGCCTCGCCGAGGTCAAGGTCGATCTGGCGAACCTGTACAAGGAAGAGGTCTTCACCGACCTGCGCATCGCCACGATCCGGCGACTGACCCCGGTGCGTCCCGACGGCACGCCCGACGAGAGCCGTCCGGCGCTCTACTCGGCCCAGACGACGCTGATGTCCCAGGCCGGGCCTCTGCCGGTCGAATCGCCGATCGAAGCGGCTTCCCTCGAAGAGGCCGCAGAGAAGTTCCCGGCCGCGATCCAGGAAGCGGTCGACCGCCTGGTCGAGGAAGCGAAGGAGATCCGGCGACGCGAGGCGTCGCGCATCGTGGTGCCCTCGGCGGTGCCGCCGGGTGGCGGTCAGGGTGGCCCGGGCGGCGGAATCATCGGCGGAGGCGGCGGCAGCGGCCTGCTCTAGTGGCCACCGCCGCAAAGCCCCGGTGACCCCCGACCCCACACCGCTGGACGTCGAGGTCAGCGCGTCGATCGGCCGCGTGTCGGCGCTCTTCACACGGCCGGCGGACGCCCGAGCGCAGCTGGTGCTGGCCCACGGCGCCGGCGCCGGCATGCGACACGCGTTTCTCGAAGGTGTGACCGCGCGCCTCGCCGAGAACGGCATCGCGTGCTTCCGGTACCAGTTCCCCTACTGGGAGGCAGGACGTCGTGCGCCGAACCCGCCGCGCGTCCTCACGGCCACGGTGCGCGCGGCGGTCGAACGCGCCCACGCGGAGGCCCCCGACCTGCCTCTGTTCGCCGGCGGGAAGTCCCTCGGCGGTCGGATGACGTCGACGGCGATGGCCGCAGAGCCCCTGCCCGCAGTGCGGGGGCTCGTGTTCTTCGGTTTTCCACTGCACGCACCCGGAAAACCCGGCAACGAACGCGCCGCACATCTGGCGTCGGTGCCCTGTCCCATGCTGTTCCTCCAGGGCACGCGCGACAAACTCGCGGACCTCGACCTCTTCGCGCCGGTCTTCGACGAGCTGGGCGCGCGTGCGACGCCACACATCGTCGAGGGCGCCGACCATTCCTTCCAGGTGCTGAAGCGGTCTGGGCGCACCCACGAGGAGGTGCTCGACGAACTCGTGGCCCAGGTCGGTGCTTTCGCGGACCGGGTGGGGAGCGCCTAGCGCGCGCGCCTGGATTCACGCCGCCAGACTCACGCCGCCAGGCGCAGCTCGAGCCGCGACCGTCCGCGCACCAGGAACGAGTCGAGGAACTCCACCTCCGGGCAGGCACGCTCGCAGCGCATCAGGTGGGGCAGCAAGGCCTCCAGCGCGACGCGGGCCTCGAGGCGCGCCAGCCCGGCTCCGACGCAGAAGTGATGCCCCTGACCGAAAGCCAGGTGGCCGCGCGTGTCGCGCTCGATGTCGAAGGTGTCCGGCGCAGCGAAGCGTCGCTCGTCCCGGTTGGCGGCGCCGACCAACAGGACGACGTGCGCATCTGCCGGGATCTCGGCGCCGTGCCGCGACAACGTACACCGCGTCGTTCGGTTGACGATCTGGATCGGGCCGTCCCAGCGAAGCGACTCCTCGATCGCCGCCGGGAGCCAGCGGTCGGGGGCCGCGTGCACCATTGCCAGCTGTTTCGGGTGGGCGAGCAGGGCGTCGACGGCGTTGCCGATCAGGTTCGTCGTGGTCTCGGTACCCGCCATGAGCAAGAGCTGGACGAAGAGGTACACCTCGAACTCGCTGAGCTCGAGACCACCGTCATCGGCCTGAAGGAGCTGGCTCAGCAGGTCGTCCCCCGGATCGGCCGCGCGCTCGCGGATGATCGGCTGCAGGTAGTGACGGAACTGGGCCATCGCCTCGATCATGCCTCCATCCAGGGAGGCCTCACCGGTCCCCGCCGCGAGGATGGTGTCGGCGAGCTGCTTGAACTTCTCGCGCCGGCTCGACCCCAGCCCGAGGAGCTCCCCGAGAATGCGCACCGGCAACGGATCGGCCAGGCGCCCGATGACGTCGATCGGGTGGTCTCCCACCATCGGCTCCAGACAGTCATCCACGATCTCGCGCACCTGCTTCTCGAGATTCTCGATCCGGTCCCGGCGAAAGCTCGGACGCACCAGCGCGCGCATCGCCGCATGGGTGGCGCCGTCCTGATGGGCGAGCATGCGTGCGCCCCGCGCCTCCAGGGGTGACGTGCGCATGAAACGGAAGTACTGGATGGCCATCCGCAGCCAGTGGAAGGGGCTCGGGCGATCTCCGGCAGCCAGACCCATCGGCCGCTTCCACTGGGACGAGAACCACTCGGGGTGCCGCAACGCCCAGGAGACATCCTCGAACCGCGACAACACCCAGGCGTTGGACTCAGGCGCGTAGTGGATGGGTGCGGTGTCGCGAAGAGCCCGGTAAGCCGAGTATGGGTCGGTCTTGTGCGCGTGAGAATACGGCTCGAACAGCAGCGGCATCCGCATCACCCCTGCAAGCAATCATATGGAGCCAGCCAGCGAGCATCCACCCCAAAAACGAGTGACGGGCGTCACCAGGCAGTGATGGGGCCGGCCGGTCAGACAGCGCCGAGGATCAACCCGCTGGTGGGGACGCCCGTGCCCGCCGTGACCAGCACGTGCTCGACCCCGTCGACCGGGTTGTGCGAGGTTCCGCGCACCTGACGGACGCCTTCGGCGATGCCGTTCATCCCGTGGATGTAGGCCTCCCCCAGCTGGCCCCCATGGGTGTTGATCGGGAGCCGACCGCCGAGCTCGATATGGCCTTCGCGCACGAAGTCCTTCGCCTCGCCGCGGCCACAGAAGCCGAACTCCTCGAGCTGCGTGAGCACGAAGGGCGTGAAGTGGTCGTAGATGATCGCGGTCTGGATGTCCTCGGGGCCGACCTCGGCGGTCTCGTAGAGCTGGCGGGCCACCAGCCCCATCTCGGGAAGCCCCGTGATTTCCGGCGTGTAGTAGCCGGTCATCATCTGCTGTTCTGTGATGGCGCCCTGGGCGGCGGCCGCGACGCGGACCGGCGGCTGACGCAGATCTCGCGCCCGCTCGAGGCTCGTCAACACGACCGCCACCGCTCCGTCACTCTCCTGACAGCAGTCCAGCAGGTGCAACGGCTCGACGATCCAGCGGGAGTTCTGGTGGTCCTCGAGGGTGATCGGCTTCTCGTAGAACCAGGCCGAGGGGTTGGTGGCGGCGTGCTTGCGATCCGCAACGGCAACCCGACCGAAGTCTTCGCTGGTCGCCCCGTACTCGTGCATGTAGCGCTGGGCATTCATCGCCACCCAGGACGCGGGGGTGAGCAACCCGTAGGGCGAGTGCCAGCCGAAGTGGATGGTTTCGGTGCGAGGCGTCAGCGCCTGCCCCTGCACGCCGGTGCCGAAGCGCTGCTCGGAGCGTTCGTTCATGGCGCGATAGCAGACGACGACTTCACAAACGCCGGACGCGATCGCCATCGCCCCCTGCAAGAGCGGAGCACAGGCGGCACCACCGCCGAAGTGGGTCCGCCCGAAGAAGCGCAGGTCACCCCCGCCCAGAGCGCGGTTGACCTCGATCTCCGGGTTGTTGTCCATCGTGTAGGTGGCCATGCCGTCGACGTCGCTCGGCGGGATGCCGGCATCTTCGAGCGCAGCGGAGATCGCCTCGACGGCGAGCCTCAGCTCGGAGCGGCCCGAGGCCTTCGAGAACTCGGTGGCGCCGATCCCGACGATCGCCGCTTTGTCCTTCAGGTCGTTCGCGAAGCCGGTCACGAGGGAAGCACCACCACCACTTCGCCCCGCACGTGATGACCGAGGTCGTTCTCGCCGACCACGGCCACCGTGACCTCCCCGCCCGACGCCTTCGACTTGACCTCGCCACGCAGACGCATCGTGTCGCCGGGGTAGTTGGGCGCGCCCAGGCCGATGTCGACCGAGCGGATCAGCGCTTCGGGCCCGGCCCAGTCGGTCACGTATCGCCCGACGAACCCGTTCGTCGTCAGGATGTTCATGAAGATGTCCGTCGAGCCGCGCTGCTTGGCGAGCTCGGCGTCGTGGTGGACATCCTGGTAGTCGCGCGAAGCGATGGCACCGGCGACGATCGTCGTCCGGGTGATCGGGACCTCGAGGGTCGGCAGTGCGTCCCCCTCCGCGATCTCGGGGTAGCGCAGCGTCGCTCGGCTCTCGCTCATCACGCCTCCGGAGTCGCCCTGGACCTCTAGGCCTCGAGCTGGGCGTAGGCGTCGCTCACCAGATGGCTGCCGAGATCGGCCAGGGTCTGGTTGGCCCCGCCGATCAACAGCTCGTTCTGCTTCGCCCACAAGAAGTAGCGGTGGATCGGATACTCGATGTCCGAGCCGATGCCGCCGTGCAGGTGCTGCGCGGTGTGCACGACCCGGTGGCCGGCCGTGGCCGCCCACCACTTCGCCGTCGCGATCTCGGCCGTGGCGTCGCGCCCTTCGGCGATGCGCGAGGCGGCCTGCATCACCACGCCTCGCAGCGCCTCGACGTCGATCCACGCGTCGGCAGCGCGCAGGGCGACCCCCTGGAACGTGCCGATCGGCTTCCCGAACTGCTTGCGCTCGGAGACGTAGGTCGCCGTCTGCTTCGTGGCGCCCGCCGTCACGCCGACCTGGATCGCGGCCAGCGCGATCGCCGTTCGCTGTTCGAGGAAGCGCACGATCTCCTGCCCACCGTCGGGCGCGCCCAGCACATCGAGGGCCATCGCACCCGACAACTCGACCCGCCACTGCGGCTCGCCGTTCGTGATCACCTGGCGCTCGAGGGTCACACCGGGACCCTTCGGGTCGACCAGGAACACCCCGACGCCGCCGCCGCAGCGGGCCGGCACCAGCAGCGCGCGTGCGAGATCGGCCGCGGCAACGCAGTGCTTCTCGCCGTCGAGGCGCCAGCCGTCTCCGGAACGAATCGCTTCGGTGCGCGGCTGCGCGGCATTGGAGCTCGCGTACTCGACGAGGGCGGCCGAGAGCACCGCCTCGTCCTCGGCCACCGGGCGCAGCCAGGTCTCCTGCTGTTCGGGCGTGCCGAACTCGGCGATCGGCATGGCACCGAGGACGGCCGTCGCGAGGAGCGGCACGGGCGCGAGGTGACGTCCCTGCTCTTCGAGCACGACGCACAGCTCTTCGATCCCGAAGCCGCCGCCGCCGAGCTCTTCGGGAATCGCCAGGGCCGTCAGGTTGGCGCGCGCGAGCTCACCCCAGAGCTCGAGATCGAACCAGGCTTCGCCCTTTTCGAGCTCGAGCAAGCGGTCGTGCGTGACGCGGTCGCCGAGGATCTGCTGGGCGAGCGCGCGAATCGCTTCTTGTTCTTCGGTGAGTGCGAAATCCATGGATCCACCTCTGGGCGATTGGGTTTGGGACTAGGCGTCGGGAACGGCGTGGAACAGGGGCAAGACGAGGTCTTCGTCCACGCGGGTGAATTCGACTTCGACGGGCATGCCGATCGTGATGTCGGCCGGGTCGACGCCGACCAGGTTCGACACGACCCGCGTACCCTCTTCGAGCTCGACGAGGACGATCGCGTTCGGGTATGCGAAGGGCGGGATCGCCGGGTGGTGGGCGACGACGAAGCTGTAGACCTCGCCCCGCCCGGAAGAGACCACGAAGCCCCGCTGGAGCGATTGACACTTCGGGCACATCGGTGTCGGCGGATGCTGCAGGTGCCCGCAGTCGAGACAGCGCTGGATGCGCAGCTCGCCCTGGGCCACGCCCTCCCAGAAGAAGGCGTTGTCCGTATTCTGCGCGGGCTTCGGGCGCGGGAGCGCTGCTGCCGACGGTTTCGCAGCGGGCGGTATGAACTTCAGCAGGCGGAAGGTCATGCGAGCGACCTCTTCGCCCTCGGCATCGCGATAGACCAGCAGCTCGTCGACGAAGCGACCGATGCCGAGCGCCGTCTTCTTCTCCGGGGAGACGCTCGCCACCTGGGTGGTGACGCTGAGCCGGTCTCCATCGCGCAGGTAGCGCGCGTAGTCCTGGCGACAGTTGGTGGCGACCACCGACGTGTAGCCGGCTTCGTCCAGGAGTCGGAGCACCTCTCCCGCAGGCTCGACCCCGCCCTCTCGGGCCGGCGGTCGGAGCCCGCGCATGGTCCAGGCCTGCAGCATGGTGGGCGGCGCGACGCACTCACCGTGCACCGACTTCGCCGCGAAATCGGCGTCGAGGTACACCGGGTTGTCATCGCCGACCGCGTCGCACCAGTGGCGCACCATCGGCGTGTTGACGGCGTCGCGCGCCTGCTCGGCCGGTCCCTCGCGTCCCAACCAGGGCGCGAGCTGTTCTTCCAAGGCGTCGGGGGGCACGGGGGAAGCGCTAGCGACCCGCGCGGGGCAGACCGAGCCCGAACATACCGATGAGCTCGCGTTGCACCTCGTTCACGCCGCCGCCGAAGGTGTTGATCTGGCAGGCGCGCCACTCGGTCTCGAGCTCGCCGCGCAGCACGTCGCCGGCGCTGCCGCGCTTGACGGCGCCCGGCATCCCGACCACTTCGAGCAGCAAGCGGTAGACCTCGATCACGGCCTCGGTGCTGTGCACCTTCGATGCCGACGCCATTGCAGGATCGACGACGCCCTGTTCGAGCTGCCACGCCATGCGCCAGTTGAAGACCTTCATGGCTTCGAGGCGGGCGTGGGCCTCCCCGAGGCAGGACTGCACCCAGGGCTTCTCGGCCACCGACTGGCCGTCTTCGGCCTCGGTCTTGCGCGCCCACTCGAGGGTGTCCTCGAAGAGCTTCTGCGCGTAGGTGCTGAACGCCGCGAGCCCGATGCGCTCGTGGTTGAGCTGCAGGGTGATCAGCCGCCAGCCCTTGTTGACCTCTCCGACGACCATGTCGACGGGAACCCGCACGTTCTCGTAGTAGCTCATGCAGGTGTGACCGCCGCCGACGGTGTGGATCGGCGCGCTCGAGAAGCCCGGATCCTTCGTGTCGACGATCAACATCGTGATGCCCTTGTGCTTCGGGGCGTCGGGATCGGTGCGCACGGCGAGCCACACGTAGTCGGCAGAGTCGGCACCACTCGTGAACATCTTCGTGCCGTTGATGACGTAGTGGTCCCCGTCGAGCACGGCTTCGGTCTTGAGTGCGGCGAGGTCCGTGCCGGCGTCGGGCTCGGAGTAGCCGATCGCGAAATGGATCTCGCCGGCGAGGATGCCGCGCAGGAACTTCTGCTTCTGCGCTTCCGTGCCCGCTTCCATCAAGCAGGGCCCGACCGTGTTGAGCGTGACGAAGGGGATCGGCGCGCCGGCACGGCGTGCTTCCTCGAACCAGATCATCTGCTCGATCGCCGTGCGGCCCTGACCGCCGTACTCGGTGGGCCAACCGACGCCCAGCCAGCCGTCCTTGCCCATCTGGCGGACGATTTCCTTGTGCAGCGGGCCGTTCTCGAGCCCCACCAGCTTCGGCCGGACCTCGGGCGTGATCAGCTTCGCGAAGTAGTCGCGGAGTTCGGCGCGCAGCGCCTTCTGTTCGGGGGTGTAGTCGACATGCATGGGAGAACTCTCCGGCTGCGCGGACGGCGGGCCCGCTCGAAATGGCACTTAGTCAAGCGACCAAGTTGGGAAAGGATAGCGTGTCGCCCGGAAACGGCCCCGCGCCGGGCGGCGGGTCCGTAACTTGCTGATTTTGTTCTGAGAACTCGGCCTCCTGCGAGGCGGGCGAGGGGCTCAGTCCGGGTACACGAACGCGGGCGTGGGCGTCAGCTCGATCCACAGCGGCTCGTCGCCGAGTTCGCGGACGCTGGCTTCGGAGCTCGTCACGCCGACCTCGGTCACCGTGTGCTCGACGCGCACCCGGTCCGCATCGATGTCGAGCTGCACCAACACGGGCGGCAGCGGATCCCCGGGGCCCACGAAGTGGGGCGGTTCGTACCATCCCACCCAGGCGCGACCGTCGTTGCCGTCGAGCGCGTAGACGTGCACCTGCTGCGAGTCGAGGGGCAGTCGTTCGATCTCTTCGCGACGCGCCAGTGCGCGCTCGAGCTGGCGGTAGGCGAAGAAGGCGGGATAGCCGCGGTGCCCATCGCGCTCGAGGAGGCCCGACCAGGCCGCGAGACCCGCTGCCGCGTGGAACGAAGGATCGCTCCACCAGGTGGCGTCGGTCGCGCTCGCCAACTCTGCGCGCCGCACCCCGCGACGCGCGAGCACCAGTCCCTTGGTCACCACGTTGCGTGCCGCAGACGCCCGTGCCCAGGCGATCGCCTCGGGGCTGCCGCGCAGCAGCGCATCGAAGGCCGCGGCGATCGCGCAGCGGTCCGACTCCGGGGTGGCCGGGCCGAGCCGGGCGCGCTCGGGTCCCTTCTGATCGCAGCGGGAAGGCGCGCCTTCCTCGGCGACCGGTGCGGTGGTTCCGCCGATGACCTGGATCGGTTTCCCTCCGCCGTTCACCGCCAACCAAGCGAGCCACGCGTCCAGCTCTTCGGCCGAACCCGACGCTTCGATCGTCCACTCGTCGAACACGTCCGTCGCCGTCGCCAACGCATCGAGCCGCGCGGCCACCGCGCCCGGCGGTGCGCCGCGCGCGCGCAAGGGAGGCAGCACCACGACCACGCGATCCGAGGCCTCGCGGAATGCGGTCTGGAACCGCACGAGAAGCTCGGGATAGTCGGCGAAGGGCTCGATCCCGCCGGCGTGAAGATCCGAACCGATGCGAAAGCGGCGCACGGACCCGTCGAGCCCGGGCGCGTCGAAGTCGCCGTCGTCGTCGTAGCGTTCCACGACGCTGGCGGCCCACTCGGCGAGCGCCGCGCGCTGCTCCGGATCCGCCGGGAGATCGCTGCGGGGTTTGAGCAGCGTGTCCGACGCCCTGAGCGCGTGGAAGTCGAGACACAGCTCGAGGTCGCGAATCCCTGCGCTCTGGAGCGCCACCACCCATGCGTCGACGCGTTCCCAATCCGGCACAGCGCCGGGCTCCCAGCGCAGCCAGGCGCAGGGCGCGTTGGCGACTTCGAGCCCCACGCCCGCGAGGGCCTTGCCCACCGGAGCGAGTTCTCGCGACATGGTGCGCGCCGTGCCCCAAGCGAAGGGCGCGTCCGACTCGACCCGGGGCGGCGGCTCGGGAAGCGGAGCGGCCCGCTGGGGCTCCGTCGCGCAACTCGCGCACAAGAGTGCCGTGAGCCCGAGGGCCGCTGCGCGCGCCTGGCGTACGCCGATTCCGTGCCCAGCCATCTCGCCGGCGGAGGTTACTCGGGTTGGGTCGACGTCGCTGCCGGCGGGGGCACCTCGGGCAGCCAATCTTCCGAAGGCGCCTCGTGGCAGGTCCTCAGCAGCTCCGCTGCACGCTGGTTCGCCGGAGCCGAGAGCCCCTCCCGCTCCGCAATCCGGACGACCGCGCCGTTCCGCGCCTCCACTTCGAGCGGCCGCCCTGCCAGGCGATCCGCCAGCGTCGATGGAGCGCCCCCGGACATCAGCGTCGTCAGCCGCTCGCGGATCTCCTCGGCGAGCCTTGGATCCAAGGCGATTCCGCGCGCCGCCGCGACGCGCACGGTTTCCGTCGCCAGTGCCCCGCACCAGCGACGCCGCCGCGCGCCGTCGATCTCCGGCAGAGGACGACCGGCCAGCGCCGCGACGGCTCCACTCGCCGCGTTCCAGGCGAGCTTCTCCCAGGCGGCGCGCTCGGGATCCGCCACGCACTCCACCTCGAGATCGGTGTCCGCGAACCACGCCGCAAACGCCTTCGCGTCGGGCGCCGTGGGCACCTGCAGCCGCGCCCGGCGCCGCTGCACCACGTGTCCCGGCGCGATCCGCTCGGCGGGACAGTCGATCACCACCGGCACGACCCGCTCGGCGGGAACCCAGCGCGACACCCGCTCGGCGTGTTCGACGCCGTTCTGGATCACCGCGACGCGGGTGTGCTCGCCGATCGCCGCATCGAGCCAGGGCCTGGCGCCCTGTACCTGGTGCGCCTTCGTCGACAGCACGACCCAGTCGGCGGGCGCCAGACGCGAGGGATCGACAAGGGTCTGGGGGCGGACCTCCCAGCGCGCGTCCGGCGCATCCACCACCAGGGTCTCGACCGGCGTTCTCACGCAGAACACCAGGTCGGGTTGCCTTCCGACGAGACGCGCTCCGCAGACCCCGCCAATCGCGCCCAATCCGATCCAGGCGATGCGAGCAGCGGTGGACACGCGGCGAGTATACTCGCGCGATGGCGAGCCCCCTGGTCTTCATCTCCGGCGCATCGAGTGGCATCGGGCAGGCACTCGCGGATACGGTGCCGTTCCCCGCAGCGCGCTCGATCGACATCAGCCGACGGGGCAACCCGAATTGCGAGCACTTCGCCGCTGATCTGTCGAAGCCGGCCGAGTGGCCGCGCGTCGCGGAGCACTTTCGCAAGGAGATCGAGGGCTTCACCGGGGACCGCGTCGTGTTCATCCACAACGCGGGAACCCTCGACCCGATGGGCTTCGCGGGTGAGGTCGACCCGACGGGCTACGCCGAGCAGGTGTTGCTGAACTCGGCCGCACCCCAGGTGCTGGGCGACGCGTTCCTCCGCGCTGCGGCGCACACCGAAGCGCCTTGCACCCTGCTCTTCATCGGTTCGGGGGCCGCCAACTCGGTCTATCTCGGCTGGTCGGCCTACGGCGCCGGCAAGGCCGCGGCGGACCATTGGGTGCGCACCGCAGGTGCCGAATGCGAGCAGCGCGGCGGGCGCTGCCGGATCGTGTCGGTCGCGCCCGGCGTCGTGGAGACCGACATGCAGCGGGACATCCGTGCGATGACCGAAGAAGCCTTCCCCGACGTCGAGCGTTTCCGCGAGCTGCATCGCGAGGGTGCGCTGCGGTCGCCGGAAGAAGCGGCGCGCGACCTCTGGAAGCTCGTGGTCGAAGACCGCTTCGACAACGGCGCCACGCTGGACCTGCGGGACGGCTGACAGAGAGGGAGCCCACGGTGCGCAGCAGCTGGCGTTGGTTCTTCGTGGCTTCCGCGGTCCAGACCGTGCTCTTCTTCGGGGTCCTCGCCGCCTACGGAACTGAAGAGAACGGCCTGCGCACGCTGGTCCGTTCCACGGCGCGCAGCGGTTGCCTGGTGTTCCTGGCCGTCTACGCCGCGTCTTCCCTGCGTCGGATCTGGCCCTCGGACGCCACCGGTTGGCTCGTGCGGAACCGCCGACCGCTCGGCGTGAGTTTCGCATGGGCCCACGGTCTGCACGCGATCGCCATCGCGATGCTGGCCACGCTGCAGGGCGACGCCTTCGAGAGCGATCTCGTGACCCTGGTCTTCGGTGGGATCGGCTACCTGCTGCTCACCGCGATGGCCGCTACGTCCTTCGACGGCGCGGCGCGCAAGATCGGCCCCCAGCGCTGGGCGCGACTCCATCGCACCGGGATGCACTGGCTGTGGACACTCTTTGCGTTCAACTGGACCCTGCTCAGCCTGCAGTCGCTCGGCTACCTGCCGATGGCGATCGCGACCTGGGCGGCCGCGGCCGTTCGTTTCGCCGCCTGGCGCGCGCGCCGTGTGGGGCGGCGGGGGTCCGAGCCGCGCGCGGACGACCCCCTCGAAGCGGCAGCGAGCTGAGCCCCTAGGGGCGAGGCGCCCGCGTCCCGATGCACCGGGCGGGGATGCGCTAGGCTGCGCGCCGCCGCCGCGAGAGTGCCCCCGACCATGATGAACCTCGACTCCGAACGCGTCGCCCAGTCCGTATCCGAGACCGACTGGCAGGACGCCATCCGCACCTGTCATCTCCTCCGCGTCGCCGAGACGATCGAGGAGACCCACGACACGCTCTCGATCGTGTTCGAGGTTCCCGCCGCGCTGCAGGACGCGTTCGCCTATCGCGCGGGTCAGTTCCTGAGCTTCAAGGTTCCGCACGAGGGCAAGGTGCTGGTGCGGAGCTACTCGCTCTCGAGCTCGCCGGAAACCGACTCCGCGCCCAAGGTGACGGTGAAGCGGGTCGAAGACGGTCGCATCTCCAACTGGATGAACGACCACGTGCGCGCGGACGTCTCCTTGATGGTGGTGCCGCCCGCGGGACTCTTCGTGCTCGACCCCCAGTCGACGCGCGACGTGGTGCTGTTCAGCGGCGGCAGCGGGATCACGCCGTGCATCTCGATCATCAAGACGGCACTCGTCAGCTCCCAGCGCAAGCTCACGCTCTTCTACGCGAACCGCGACGCGCGCTCGATCATCTTCTCGAAGGAGCTCGAGTCGCTGCAGCAGCAGCATCCGGGCCGCCTCGAAATCACCCACTCGCTGGACGCCGAGCGGGGCTTCGTCACCGCCGACGACGTGCGCGGCGTCGTGGGGAGCGCGCCCGACCGCGACTTCTTCCTGTGCGGACCGGGCGAGTTCATGGACACGGTCGAGGCGGCGCTCCAGAACGCCGGCGTCGCCCGGGACCGCATCGCCATCGAGCGTTTCGTGTCACCGACCGATCCGGGCGACGACGCGACCACAGACACGGCGGCGAGCGAAACCAGCGGAGATGCGCCCGCCACCATCACGATCGCGCTCGACGGCCAGGAACACGAGGTGCCCTACGAACCCGGTGAGCGGATCCTCGAGGCGGCGCGTCGCGCGGGTCTCGACCCGCCGTTCTCCTGCGAAGAGGGCTACTGCTCCTGCTGCATGGCGAAGGCCCCGAGCGGCACGCTCGAAATGGCCACGAACGACTGCCTCACGCCCGACCTGCTCGAAGAGGGCTGGGTGCTGACCTGCCAGGCCCGCTGCAAGGGCGGCGGGAAGGTCCGGATCGAGTACCCGGACTGAGCCACGGCTCGCCCAGGATGCGGGCACCGGCCGCGCGTCCTACCTTTGAGCAACCCTCCCCCCGCATGAGGGATCTCGCGTGACCCAGCGTCTTTCGCGTCACCGGTCACGAACGCTCCGAACCGCTCGGAAGAACCGAGTCGCCGCGCGTTCGCTCGCCGTCCTCTTCGTTTCGTTCGTGATCATCGCCGCCTCTGCCGCGCACGCCTACGAACCGATCTACGACCCCACCTACTACGGCCCGGCTCCGCAGGAAGACCCGGGCCTGCTTCGCGAGGGGGGCATGGGTGCCGCTTCGGCGGCGGCGAGCCTGGTCTACGGACCGCTGAAGCTCGGCTACGCCGTGGGCGGTCTCGTCCTGGGAGGCTCGACCCTGCTCTGGACCTGGGGCGATCAGGAGACGGCCATGACCCTCGTGCACATGTCGCTCGGCGGCGACTACGTCATCACGCCGGCGCACCTCGGCGGCGCCGACGACATTCGCTTCACGGGCGAATTGCCCGCGCGTCAGTAGCCCGTCGCCAGCGCGGGCTTCAGAGGCCCGAGACGGTGCGATCGTCGTGGGCGGTCGCCGCGTCGAGGTGAGCGGTGCAGCCGACGCGCTCGACGCGAAACGGCGGCCTGGGGTCGATCTCGGTGAGCGCGGTGTTGCCGAGACCACGCGGGGCCACCGCATCGCCCAGGTCGAGCACCCGGGAGAACAGCGAGTGGCACACCAGTCCGTGGGTCACCACCACGAGGTGCCCCTCGGTGCGTGACGCGGCCGCGATCACGCGCTCCCACACCGCATCCACCCGCGCGTGCAGCTCTTCCCAGCTCTCGCCGCCCGGCGGGTGGTAGTCGGGCGCGAACGGATCGGTTTCGAGGTCGGCGTAGGCGCGGCCACGCAGCTCTCCGAAGTGCCGTTCACGCAGGCCCGGGTCGAGGGTGAGGGTCGCGCCAGTCACCGCGCGCACCGCTTCCGCCGTCTGCTGGGCCCGGGCGTAGTCACTCGCGAGCAGCCCGCCGATGGGCGCGCCCTTCAGGCGCTCCGCCAGCCGCGCCGCCTGGGCGTGGCCGCGTTCGGAGAGCGGCGTGTCCGGAAACTGCAGCACGCGCTTCGCGTTGCCATCGGTCTCGCCGTGGCGAACCAGCAGGATCATCCGTCGGCCACGCAGCGATTGTGCAGGGTGCCGATCCCCGGAATGTGGCTCGTGATCTCGTCGCCCGGCTTCAGATAGCGCCGCGGATCCCGGACGCTTCCGACACCCGAGGGCGTTCCCGTGAAGATCAGATCGCCGGGCTCGAGCGCGCAGTAGCGCGACAGGAAGGCCACGAGCTCGGCCACCGAGAAGATCATGTCGCGGGTGCGGTCCTCCTGAAGACGCTCACCGGAGACCTCGCACCAGAGCGGCACGTCGTCGGGATCGTCGAACGCCGCGAGCTCCACCAGCGCCGGCCCGATGGGACCGTACCCGTCGGCCGACTTCCCCATCGAGAACTGGGGCGGCTTGTCCGAAAACTGGAGCGCGCGGTCCGAGATGTCCTGCCCCACGCAGTAGCCCGCCACGTACTCCATTGCGTCGGCCCCCTCGACGCGTCGCGCTGGGCGCCCGATCACCGCCACCAGCTCGACTTCGTAGTCGACGCGCTCGGACGTCAGGGCGACGTCGGCGCGCGGTCCGGCCAGGCAATTCGGGAACTTCGTGAAGATCATCGGCTGCTTCGGGAGATCGAGACCGGCTTCGGCGGCATGCGCCCGGTAGTTCAAGCCCACCCCGAAGACCTTCGAAGGGCGCGGGACGCAGGGTCCGAGCTCGCTCTCGTCGAGGGCAGGATCGTCGGCGCCTGCGCGGATGTCTTTCGCCCAGGCGCAGAACTCGGACCAGGCGGCGATCACGGCCATCGGGTCTGCGGGGAAGCGACCCTCGGAACGCTCGGCGACGTCGACGAAGCGCCCGTCGCAATCGAGTCCGGCGCGGCCAGCGCGGTTGACGAGACGAACTCCCATGGGATGCTCCTGCGTGCGTGGGGCGCCCAGTCTAGGCGAGGCCAGGGCCTCTGCGGGAGCACCCGACGACCTCCATGCAGATTTCTCGCGTACCCCACTCCTGGAACCTCTCGCCGCGGCGCGCAGCCGAAGTGCAGCGGACGCTCGCCCCGCGTGTGCGCACGCGCCCGACGCGGCGCCGACTGCGCTTCGTGGTGGGCGTCGACTGTGCGTTCGCCGAGCAGCGGGGACAGGCGCCCGCGGCCCTCGGCTCGGACTGTCTGGCGGCCGCGGTGGTGTGGGACGCCCAGGAGGGGTGCGTCGTCGAGGAACGCGTGGCATCCCGTCCCCTGCGTTTCCCCTACGTGCCCGGCCTGCTCTCGTTCCGCGAACTGCCGGCAGTGCTCGCGGCCCTGCGCCGCGTGCGATCCGAGGTCGATGCGATCTTCGTCGACGGCCACGGGTTCGCGCATCCGCGTCGCTTCGGGATCGCGTGTCACCTCGGCGTGCTCGCCGACCGCCCCTGCGTCGGCGTTGCGAAGAGTCGTCTGGTCGGGTCCCACCGCGAACCCGGACGCGCGCGGGGCGACCGCACGCCGCTCCTCGACGAAGGCGAACGCCTCGGGACCGTGCTGCGCTCGCGCGACGACACGCGCCCGCTCTTCGTGAGCGTGGGTCACGCGATCGATCTGGCGACCGCCGAGTCGCTCGTGCTGCAGTGCGGCGTCGGCTACCGGCTGCCCGAGCCCACCCGCCGTGCAGATCGTCTGGTGGCTCTGGAGAAGCGCGCCCGCCGCGAACGCCGCTAGCCGTTGAAAAGATCCTGCAGGATCGACAGGGTCTCGCGCTCTTCGGCGGAGACCTCGCCATCCGCCGCGATCACGCCTTCGATCGCTTCCAGGAAGATCTTGCGGTGCGCCTGAGGGATCGTCATCGGGTCGACGCTGTCGACCGCCGGCGGCACTTCGAGCCACTGGCGCACCTGGGCCCGATCCTCGTTGTCCAGATCCAGGCGCTCGACCAGACGCGCTACGAACGCACGCTCCTCGGCCTGCACCTCGAGATCCGCCCAGGCGAACGAGCACACGAACTTGATCAGATGCATCCGCTGGCGACGATCGAGACCTTCGAACACAGGGTTCTCCTGATGCCCGCTGGCCGCGCCCGCGGCCCCGGGTGGAACGCGCATTATACGCGCCGCCGCAACACGGGAGGGGAAGCTGCGATCGAGGCCGCGTCCGGAAGCCCGAGCGGAACCGGGAGCGCTGGCCCCGCCTAGCCGGTCGCCACCAGACGCGGCAGCAGCTCGCTGATCGAACCCCGCAGCACCGCGTCGGCGAGATGGTCCATCTCGGTGGCCTCGCCGTTCAGGATGATCACCCGGGCGCCCCGCTCCTTCGCGATCGGGACCACTGCGGCAATCGGATACACGGCGAGGGTGCTGCCCACCGCGAGCATCAGATCGCAGGTCTGGGCGGCGATCTCCGCGCGGCGCAGGTCCTCCATCACCAGACTCTGGCCGAAGGAAATCGTCGCCGACTTGAGGATGCCGCCGCAGCTGCGGCAATCCGGATCCTCTTCGCCTGCGCGCACGCGCTCGAGGGCGCGCTCCATCGGCGCCCGTTCGTTGCACTCCATGCACACGACGTCGCTGAGCGTGCCGTGGATCTCGACCAGCTTGTCGCGGTCGGTTCCGGCCCGCTCGTGCAGGCCGTCGACGTTCTGGGTGATCAGCGTGTCGAGCTTGCCGCGTCCCTCGAGATTCACGAGGGCGCGATGACCGTCGTTCGGCGCCAGGTTCCAGTCGCCCATCTCCAGGCGCGTCTGCCAGGCACGTTTGCGCACCTCGGGATCGGCCATGTAGTGGCTGATCGTGGCCATCTTCTCGGCCTCGGGATTCTTCGTCCACACCCCCTGCGGCCCGCGGAAATCGGGGATGCCCGAGTCGGTGGAGATGCCCGCGCCGGTCAGCACCACGACGCGCTCCGCGGCGTCGATCCAGGACCGGGCCTGCGAAAACGCCGCTTCGTGTTCGCTCATCTCCGCAGTGTGCCCGAGAACGCGCGGAAGCGTCCATGCCGCGTCCTGCTGCCCTCCGGCGACCGCGGGCGTGCGCCCAGCTACCTTGCCCCGGCCGAAGCCCGATCTGGAGGAAGCGTCATGGAGAAGCTGGTGTATCTCGCCTGGTGCCCGGCACCGCTCGAGTCCTGGAAGGAAGCGCTGCTCGGCCCGGTCGCCCAGGCCTGGCTCGACGCCGGTGTCGCCGCTCTCAACGTCAGCGTATCCGACCTGGTCGGGCGCGAGATCGAAAAGCCCTCGCTCCTGATGGGCGACGGCGCCACGGTCTCCGCCGCGATCTCGGTGTGGCTCGACAGCATCGACGACCGCCGCGCGCTCGAGGGCTCTCTCGCGCCCCATTGCGAACGCCTCGAGGGCTACCTCGTGACCGAGTCCATTCCCCAGCGCTGCGACGACCGCGACTGGCCCGACGGCGCACGCAGCCCAGGCGTCACTCACTTCACCTGGTTCCCGAAGCCCGAGCGCCTCACCGACGGCGACTTCTACCGCGCCTGGCACGAAGTCCACACGCCCTTCTCCTTCGACCTGCACCCGCTTCGCTGGGAGTACGTGCGCAACGCCGTGGCGCGTCCGCTCACGGCGGGCGCGCCCCCGATCCGAGCGATCGTCGCCGAGCGGTTCCGCAGCCTCGAGGACTACACGGATCCGAAGCGGCTGTACGGTGGACGTGAGGTCCTTTCGAAAGTGATGGAAGACACCGAGCAGTTCGCCGACGTCTCGGACATGCACTCGGTGCCGCTGTCCGAGTACATCCTGCGCAGCTAGTCAGCCCTCTTCGGCGACGGGCTCCCCTTCACGGGCCGGCGGGAACTCGGCGAGAATGCCGTCGATCACCCGCTGCAAGCGGGCCGCGTCGAGGTGACCGTCCCGGGTGCGCGTCGCCGCCCAGCCGCGCCAGATGATGCGCCGGGTCTGGGCGTCGATGACGTCGACGATCAGCGTGCCCTCGTCGTAGGTTCGCACCAACGGCGGATAAACCGTCGACCCGGCGTAGAAGCCCCGACGCCCGAACGCGCCCGGCGACACGAAGCCGGGCGAGGTACGGGTCACTTCCCGGTTCACGAGGTCGTAGCGCAGGGCGAAGTCCGAGTCCTCGGCCTTGCGATAGCCGCGCTGTTCGAGCGCGGCTTCGACGCCCGAGCGCACGCGCTGGTCGACGAGGGTGTTGTGGGTGAAGGGATCCACCTCGGGCGCGCCCGCTTCGCGGGGCGTCTCGACGAGCGGCGGATCCAACCAGGTGAAGGTCTCGTAGGCGACGAAATCGACCTCGGGGTCGAAGTCGCTCTCGACGCGGAGCGTGGCGCAGGCGGTGAGGGCGAGCCCGGCCAACAACACCCCGACGAGTCGGACGCATGCAGGCATGGGAACCTCCGGAAGTGAAGGAGGGCGGTCGCTGCGAGCGAGTATGACAAACCCGCGAGCCGGGTTTCGGGTACCGTGCGGTCCATGACGCACACGATCCGCACCGCACGTCTCCTCCGGGCCGCTGGCCTGCTGGGAATCGCCGTCTGCATCGGGGGGCTCGGCGCCTGCCAGAGCCTGGCTCCCCCCGAGGAGCGCGCGGTGCCGGCCCTGACCGAAACGGAGGTCCGCGACCGGCATCTGCCCCTCGACGGCGCCGCCAACGCCCGCGATCTAGGGGGCTACACGACGCGTGACGGACGCCAGCTCCGCTGGGGCGTCCTGTATCGCTCGGACACGCTGGGGGAGCTGAGCGACGACGACCTGCTCTACCTCGAGCGACTCGGCGTGCGCCGCATCGTGGATTTCCGATCCGAACTGGAACGCGACCGCGAACCCGACCGGGTTCCGGGCGGCGCCGCGGTCACCTGGCAGCCGATTTCCGGCGACGGTCTCGATCCGCGCGAGCTGCAGGACCAACTCATGTCCGGCGAGATCACCGAGGAGGAAGCCAGCGGGTGGCTGATCGAGGGAAACCGGGCCTTCGTCACCGAGTTCGCCCCGGTCTACGCGCGCTTCTTGCGGGAGTTGGCCGAACCCGACGCCACTCCGACGCTCTTCCACTGCACGGCCGGCAAGGATCGCGCGGGCTTCGCCGCCGCCCTCGTCCTGATGGCACTCGATGTCCCGCGCGACGCGATCATGCAGGACTACCTGCTCACCAACGACTACCTCGAGCCGAAGACTCAGCGCATGCTGCGCCTGATCCGCTGGGCCTCGCTCTTCCGCGCCGATCCCGTCGCCGTCCGCCCGCTCTTCGAGGCGCGACCGAGCTACCTCCAGGCCGCCTTCGACACGATCGACGCCGAGTACGGCGGGGTCGATCGCTACCTGCGCGAAGGGCTCGGCGTCGACGATGCGATGCTGGCGCGCCTGCAAGCGAACCTTCTGGACTGAACCGCGGGTCTGGACTGACGCGCGCGCCCTCACCTCAAGACGCGGGCCACTGCACCTCGACGGGGACGCCCTCGCGCAAGCGCTCGAGGGCCGTTTCGAGCGCCTCGCGTCGCCGCTCGGCCAGCCAGGCGTAGCGCACCTGGTCGCGCACCTCTTCGAAGCGCTGGGCGCGCTCGGGGGTGCGCTCGTGCACCCACACGAGGTGGGTTCCGTAGGCCGACGCCACGGGTCCACTCCAGGTTTCCGCTTCGCTCGCGAACACCTCCGACGCGAAGCTCGCCCCGAAGCGATCACCGAGCTCGCGCTCGGTCTGGGACGGTTGCTCGGCCGGGTGCAGGAAGGCATCGCCACGGGGACGCCCGTCTTCGGAGTTCGTCGCGCCCCGCAGCTCGGCCAACGCCGCCCGCGCGTCGGCCTCGCCGCGAAAGTAGAGCTGGCGCAGCCGCACTCGCGCCGGGCTGCGGTAGCGGTCGGCGTGGGTCTCGAGGTAGGAGCGCAGTGCGTCCTCGGCCGGTTCCTCGGTCACGCCCGCCGCCTCGAGATCGAGCCGCATACGCTGCACCAGCCGGCGACGCACCACGATGTCGGTGCGATGCATGCCCATCTCGATCGCCTCCGCATAGAGCGCGGCGTCATCGCGGCTCTCGTCGGCCCCGGCGAAGCGGAGATTCTGGACGAGGCGGCGGAAGATCACCGGATCCCCGCGGTCGTAGCCGCGCGCCAGGGCTTCGCGGTAGAGGAGGGTCTCGTCCACCTCGGGCGCGAGGGCGCGTTCGAGCTCGGCGCGCTCGGGGGCCCGCCGCAGCGCGCGGGCCAGCTCATCGTGGACGGCTCGTACCCGAGCCTCGGCGATCACCACCGGCTCGGCCCGCGGCGGATCCCACCACAGGCGGTCGAAAGTAAAGAGCGCCGTACCCAACAGGGCGAACTGCAGGAGGGGTCGCCACACGGCGGCGCAGCATAGCGAGCCCCGCGCCCGCCCGGAGGGGCCGACCCGGGACGCGGGTTTGACGAGCCAAGTGTGGCCTGTCTAGTTTGGTCCGCACCCGAGCCGCCGCCGCAGCGGCCCAAGGAGATCTGCATGCCGGCCACGCCCCTGCGCACCCCGATGGAACGCGCGCCCGATCCGGGCCTCGGCACCGCCGCAGTTCCGAAGGACCGCTACACCTCGCGCTCCTTCATGGACCTCGAGTGGGAACGCATGTGGAGTCGGGTCTGGTTGATGGCCGGTCGCGTGTCGGACCTCGAGCGACCGGGCGATTACTTCACCTTCGAGATCGGGCCCGAGTCGATCCTGATCATTCTCCAACCCGACGGCAGCCTGGCGGCCCGCTACAACGTCTGCATGCACCGCGGCAACCGGCTGCGCGAGCCTGGTCGCGGCCACGCCGAGAGCTTCTCTTGCCTCTTCCACGGCTGGAAGTACGGGCTCGACGGAAAGCTCCTCGAGGTACTCGACCCCGAGTCGTTTCCCCAGGGCTGCGAGGGTCTCGACCTGCGGCCGGTGCGCTGCGAGACCTGGGCCGGCTTCGTCTTCGTGAACCTCGACCCGGACGCCGTGCCGTTGCACGAGTACCTGGGCGTGATCCCCGAACACCTCGACCCCTACCACTTCGAGGAATGGAAGGTCGCCTTCGAGTGCACGATCGAGATCGAGTGCAATTGGAAGACGAGCGTCGATGCGTTCAACGAGGCCTATCACCTGGCGGCCACCCACACCTGGACGCTCGAGTTCAGCGACGACGTCGGCACGCTCTATGACTGCTACGACAAGCACACGCGCATGATCTTCCCGGAGGTACAAGCGAGCCCGCGCCACGAGGGCGCCGGCACCGTCACCCCGGGCATTCGCGACATGTTCCTCGCGCGCGTCGGCGTGGACCTCGAGAAGTTCGAGGGCGGGCCGGCGGAAGCCCGGACCGCCTACGCCGACGCGATCCGCAAGCTCGGACCGACCCTCGGCTGCGACTTCTCGGAGCTGAACGAGTCGCAGATGTGCGACGACTTTCACTACACCGTGTTTCCGAACGTCACCTTCAACACCCACTCGATGTTCACCTGGGTCTTCACCCACAGGCCCCACCCCGAAGACCCGAACAAGATGTACTTCGACTTCTGGAGTCTCTTGCGCGCACCCGCGCAGGACCTCCCGCGTCCGGAGAAGCGCCTCTACCGCACCGCCGACGGAGACACCCTGGCCGGAGAATGCGAGGGCGGAGATCTCCTCGACGAGGATCTCTACAACCTGCCGAGGATCCAGGCGGGCATGCGCTCGAAGGCCTTCGAGTCGCTCCACCTCGGCGAGCAGGAGATCCGCATCCGCCACTTTCACCGCACCCTCGAGCGCTATCTGGAAGGCAGCCTGTGAGCGCCCCTTCCGAGCGGGCCGACGTCTGCCACGTCGACGTCTCGGGCCTCGCGCCGGGCCAGACCCGCGCCGTCGAAGCCGAGGGGATCAAGCTCCTGGTGTGCAACGTCGACGGCGCGTTCTTCGTGATCGAGAACCGCTGCCCCCACGCGATGGTCACCCTCGATCAGGGAACGCTGCGCGGCTGCGTCCTCGAATGCCCGGTCCACGGCGGCACCCTCGACGTACGGGACGGATCCCCCCAGAGTCACCCGATCCGCCGGTCCGCGCAGACCTTCTCGGTGCGCGAGGTCGGGACCACCCTCGAGGTTTCGCTCTCCTGAGCGACCGAACCCGGGTCGCGCCCCGCGATCCGATGGGAGTCTTCAATGCACGATCTCGCGATTCGCGGCGGTCTCCTGGTCGATGGCAGCGGCGCACCGCCGCGCGCTGCCGACGTTGCCGTCGACGACGGACGCATCACGGCGGTGGCACCCGAGGTCGGGACGGCCCGCGAGACGATCGACGCCACCGATCGTTGGGTGCTCCCCGGCATCGTCGACATCCACACCCACTACGATGGACAAGCGACCTGGGACTCGTTGCTCACGCCCTCGTGCTGGCACGGCGTCACCACCCTGGTGATGGGCAACTGCGGCGTCGGGTTCGCGCCGGTGCGACCGGGCGACGAGGACTTCCTCGTCGGACTGATGGAAGGCGTCGAGGACATCCCCGGGACCGCCCTGTCGGCCGGGATGAAATGGGGTTGGGAGAGCTTCCCGGAGTACCTGGACGCGCTCGACGCGATCCCCCACGCCCTCGACCTGGGCACCCAGGTGCCCCACGGCGCCGTGCGCGCCTACGTGATGGGCGAACGCGGCGCCCGCAACGAGCCGGCCAACGCCGAAGACATCGCCCGCATGGCCGAGGTCGTGCGGGAGGGGATGCTCGCCGGCGCGCTCGGTTTCAGCACGTCGCGCACGATCGTGCACCGCGCCGTCGACGGCGAGCCGGTACCCGGCACCTTCGCGGCCGAGGACGAACTCTTCGGGATCGGGCGCGTCCTGCGCGAGGTGGGACGCGGACTCTTCGAGCTCGCGCCGGCCGGCGTGATGGGCGAAGACCTGGCGGCACCGGCGAAGGAAGTGGCCTGGATGCGCCGGCTGTCCGCGGAGACGGGACGACCCGTGAGCTTCGCGCTCTCCCAACACGAGCTCGACAAGGACCAGTTCCGCGAGGTGCTGGCCCTCGCGCGAGAAGCGAACGCCGACGGGGCGCAGCTCCGACCGCAGGTGGGTTCCCGACCGACGATGCTCTTGATCGGGCATTCGACCTTCCACCCGTTCTCGTTCAAGCCGAGCTACCAGGCCCTCGAAACGCTCCCGCTCCCCGAGCGGGTGCGCGCGCTACGCGACCCCGAGACGAAGCGCCGCATCCTGGCCGAGACCTCGGTGGCGGGCGACGACCCGCGCGTCGGCTTCGTGATCCAGCTGATCGAGCAGGGCATGGACAAGATCTTCCCCCTCGGTGATCCGCCGAACTACGAGCCCAGCCCGGATCAGTCGATCGCGGCGATCGCCGCCCGCGAGAACCGCGACCCCTTCGAGGTGCTCTACGACCGCATGCTGGAGCTCGACGGACGCCAGCTCTCGATGCTCGCGATCCTCTCCTACGGCGAAGGCGACCTCGAGGCCCTGCGCGAGATGCTCGAACACCCGGACAGCGCCTTCGGTCTCGGGGACGGCGGCGCCCACTGCGGCTCGATCTGCGACGCGAGCATGACGACCTTCCTGCTCTCCCACTGGGTGCGCGATCGCACCCGCGGCCCGAAGCTCCCGCTCGAGTGGGTGGTGCGGAAGATGACCCGCGACACCGCCGAGCTCTACGGCCTGCACGACCGCGGCGTCGTGGCCCCGGGTCGCAAGGCCGACCTGAACGTCGTCGACGGCGAGCGTCTGGAGCTGGCCCTCCCCGAGCTGGTGCACGACCTGCCCGCCGGAGCGCGGCGCCTGATCCAACGCGCCCGCGGCTACGACGCGACGATCGTGTCGGGCGTGGTGACCTTCCGCGACGGCGAACACACCGGCGCGCTGCCGGGACGCGTGCTCCGCGGGCCCCAGTCGGCCGCGTAGACGGGAGCTAGAAGCCCGGGATCTCGGAGACCGGTGCGGGGTCGGCCGGCCGGTTCTCGCCGGGCACGAGTGCCACCGTGGCGTGGTTGCCGAGCCCGCCCGGCAGCCAGCTCATCGCCCAACCCGCCGCCAGCAGCGCTTTGCGGACGCGGGGTGTGCGGGCCATCAAGATCCGGGTGGAGAGCCAGCCGACGTCGACCTCGGCGCGCTCCCCCGAGTCGATGTAGTAGCTCGCCAGGAGCGACTCGATTCCGCGCGCACTCCAGCGGTAGACGAAGTTGTCGCGCCCCTGGAGATTCGCGTCGAGATTGCGCTCAAAGCGCGTGGTGAGTCCGAGTCGGTCGAAGCCAGCCAGCACGGCGCAGTCCCAAGGCTCGAGGAACACGGCCCGGTGCCGACAGACGCGCAGCATCTCATAGAGGCCGAGTGCGGGGCGCGGCAGATGGTGGAGCGACTCCTTGCAGAGGACGAGGTCGAAGGAGCTCCCCGCGTAGGGCAGGGCCTCGGCGTTCGCCAACTCGTAGGTCAGGCGCGGATGGCGCGCGGTCGCCGCCTGAATGCGTTCGTCGGGCTCGAGGATTCCCGAGAGCACCACGCGCTGGAACGGGTAGGTCGCCAGGGCCTCGGCTTCGCGCCAGCCCGCGCCGATCGCCAGCACGTGCCCGGGCTCGCGGCCCGCACGCTTGCAGTCTTCGAGGTAGGGGTCGAGCGCCTCCCGGAACAGGTGCGCGTGGTACGCCTGATGGCTGTCGATCGACAGCAGCGTCTGGAGCGAACGACGCCGGATGCGAACGCGGGCCAAAGCGAGAGTCCCCCCACCCCTTGCATCGGCACGGCAGGGATCCACCTGAGCTGAAAATCGCCCTGACACCCGGGGGCGTCACGGCGGCGCGCTAGCCGTCGGTCGCGCGCGACCACACGGGCTCGCCGCTGCGCCAGGTCTCGACGACCGCTCCTTCGGCGTCGAGCAGCGCCAGGTCCGCAAGCGCGCCCGGTCGCAGGGTGCCGCGTTCGGCCTCGACGCCGAGCTGCCGGGCCGGTCGCAGGGTGACGGCGGCGATCGCCTCGGCGAGCCCGACGTCGGCGAATCGCCGCAGGTTCGCGACGGCCCGGTCGAGGCGCAGCTGGCTGCCCACCAGGGTGCCGTCGGCGCGCCGGAACGGCGCATCCGGACCCTCGGCTGCGGCGGCGCCCAGCGCCGATGGACCGTTGCTCGGAACCGCCACCCGGTCGCTGATCAGCATCAGGCGCTCGCCCAGGGCCGCCGCGCTGAGACGTACCACCGCCGGCGCGACGTGATGGCCATCGCAGATGAGGTCGCAGCGGATGCGGTCGTCGGCGAGCACCGCACCGGCCACACCGGGGGCACGGTGGTGGAAAGGCCCCATGGCGTTCCAGAGATGGGTGGCGTGACAAAGCCCTTCGCTCGCCGCCGCCTCGATCTGCTCCGCGGAGGCGGCGCTGTGACCGAGGGCCGGCACGACGCCCTGGGCCATCAGGGCCGCGAGCAGTGCGTCCGCTCCGGGGAGTTCGGGGGCGAAGGTCACCATGCACAGGCGTTCGCCCAATCCGTCGATCAGGGGCCGGTCGCGCGCTGGATCGAAGGGACGGACGCCGCCCGGATCCATCGCGCCGGGCGCCGCAGCGCTGATCCAGGGCCCTTCCAGATGGAGGCCCAGGCAGGCGGCGCCACCCTCGGCCGTCGCCTCGGTGGCCTGGGCGAGCGCGTCGAGGCGCGGAGCCAGATCCGCGTCCGGCCAACACACCGTCGTGGCGAGGAACGCGGTGGTCCCGCTCTCGACCTGCTCGCGCGCCGCCCGCGCGAGGGCGGCGGAGAAGTCGTCCGGACCGGCCGACACGAGCTCGCCGTGGAAGTGCAGATCGAGAAAGCCGGGCGCGCCGACGGCGCCGGTCCGGTCGACCCGGCGCCAGTCGGTGAGGTCGGCATCGGTCGACGCGAAGCCGGCGAGGCGGCCGCCTTCGATGAGGAGCGTGCCGGGCCGGGCGGCCCCCGCCTCCGGGTCGATCCACTCGGCTCCGACGATCGCGGTGCGCCCCACCCCGTTCCCCCCGATCGCGGAGGCTAGTTCCGGGCCGCGGCGCGTGCACGGTCGCCCAAGACGACGACCGAATGCACTACTGGATCGCGAGCACCTTCACCTGGAACTTCAGCGTGCGCCCGGCGAGCGGATGGTTGAGGTCGACGACGACATGGGTGTCGGTCACCTCGAGCACCTCGACCCGACGACGGTCACCCGTCTCGGCCTGCGCCACGAGGACGGCACCTACCTGGCGCGCGTCCTCGGGAATCGCGTCGAGCGGCACCTCTTGTTTGAGGTCGGCCCGCACCGGTCCGTAGGCCGCCTCGGGCGGTAGCTCGAACTCGCGGCTCTCCCCTGCGCTCGCACCGGCGATGCCCTGCTCGAAGCCGGGGAGCATCTGCCCCGCTCCCAGCTCGAAGGTGAGCGGGTCGCGCCCGACGTTCGTATCGGCCACGGTGCCGTCGTCGAGTGTGAGGGTGTACTCCACCGAGACGGTGCGGCCCGTTCCTACCTTGAGTGTCGCCTCCTCGTCTTCGGCCAACGCCGGAGTTCCGGCCAAGAGGATTGCCAGAAGCGACACACGCGCCACGCGAACCATCGACTCGAGATGCACCGGGGACCTCCGGAGTGCCAGCGGCGGCGTCGGGCACCGGGTGGCCCGATCACCGCTTCGTCTGCGCTCCGTCGACGGCGTCCCCGCCCGGGACACCTGGGTTTCCCGCGAAACGAGGCGGGCAAGAGGACCCTAGCAGCCTTCGTACCCGCGCGTCGGTGACCCGCGTACCGCCGCGCCTTGGTACTGTGTCCCCGAGAAGGAGACCCGCGATGATCGACCTGCACTACTGGCCCACGCCCAACGGCAAGAAGGTGACGATCCTGCTGGAGGAAGCCGAGATCCCCTACCGGATCGTCCCCTGCAGCATCGGTCAGGGCGATCAGTTCAAGGATGCGTTCCTGTCCATCAGCCCGAACAACCGCATGCCCGCGATGGTCGACACTGCGCCCGCCGACGGCGGCGAACCGATCGCCCTGTTCGAATCGGGGGCCATCATGCTCTACCTCGCCGAGAAGGTCGGCCGCTTCTACCCGCCGGAGCTGCGCGAGCGGCACGAAGTGAATCAATGGCTGATCTGGCAGATGGCGAACCAAGGGCCGAAGACCGGCGAGTCGGGTCACTTCCGACGACTCGGGGATCGAGAGGGCGATCAGTCCTACGCGCTCCGCCGCTTCACCGATGAGGTCAATCGCCTCTACGGCGTCATGAACAACCGGCTCTACGACCGGCGCTACCTGGCTGGTGACGCGTACACGATCGCCGACATGATCTCCTACCCGTGGACCGTGGGTTGGGAGGACCAGGGACAGGACCTCGACGAGTTCCCGTACTTCAAGCGCTGGTTCGAGGAGCTCTCGGCGCGCCCCGCCCTGCAGCGCGGCATGGACGCGGGGAAGGACCTCCAGGTCGACTACGCGAGCCTTCCGAAGGAAGAGATCGCGCGTCTGACGAAGCTGCTCTACAACCAGCGCGCGCGGCCGGCCCCGGCGGGCGGCCTGCTGTAGCCCGGAGCCACCCACAGCGGTCGAGACGGCCGGTACACTTCCGGCGCTCGCGAGCCGATGAGGAACGCGCGCGGCGCCCATCGCGCCCGCCTGCCCTTGGGAGAACTCCGCTGGACGTCGATCACGCGCAGAAGAAGGCACCCCGGGTTTCCGCGATCATCATCAGCTGGAACACCCGGGAGCTGCTCGACGCCTGCCTCGCCAGCCTCGCTGCGAACGACGTGACCGGCGGCCTCGAGACGATCGTGGTGGACAACGGTTCCGCCGACGGCTCGGCCGACTGGGTGGAATCCCACTTCCCGGACGCGACGCTGATTCGCAACCGCGACAACGCGGGCTTCGCCCGCGCCTGCAACCAGGGCTACGACGCCTCGCGCAGCGAGTTCGTGCTGCTGCTCAACAGCGACACCGTGGTCCCGCCGGACGCGCTCGAGAAGACCCTCGCCTTTCTCGATGCTCAGCCCTCGGTCGGGGCGGTGGGCTGCCGGCAGGTGTTCTCGGACGGCCGTCTTCAGAGCACCTGCTTTCGCTTCCCGACCCTGCGCGCCGTGGTGCAGAACGCGCTCTACCTGGGACAGGCGTGGCCCGACTCGCCCCTCTTGAACTGGTCGCGCTACGGCACCGAGGACTTCGCCGAGGCCCGACCCGTGGATTGCGTCGCCGGCAGTTTCCTCTTGCTCCGTCGTGCGGCAGTGGGCGGGGAGCTCTTCGACCGCGGCTACTTCATGTACGGGGAAGAAGCGGATCTCCTCTACCGCCTGCATCGCGCGGGGAACCCCACCTTCTATCTGCCCGACGTCGAGATCGTGCACCACCACAGCGGCAGCTCGAAGCGCCCCGGAGTGGGCGCCTGGGCCTACGAGGCGAAGCAGCGCGCGATCCTGCGCTTCCTCTGGAAGTGGCGGGGCGTGGCGGTGGCCAGCCTCGCCAACGCGGTCATGCTGCTCGCCACGCTGCCGCGAGCCGCGGGCTGGGTGCTGTCGGACCTCATCGGCATCGTGCGCGGCCAGCAGTCGGGCTGGGAGCGCGCCCTCAAGTGCCGGGCCCTGGGTTTCCACGCTCGCGCGAGTCTCTCGCCGGCGTGCTTCGACGAAGATTGGGCACCTGACTTCGGGCCGCCGCCGGACGATCGCTAGAGGGCATCTCACGAACCCCGATCGAGACAGGGGTCCGATGTCGGCCCGAGGTCGAGGCGCGAAACCGCGGGCATAGCACCGCTACCGCGAGGTTTCGTAACGAAGAGATCGGGGCGAAGGCGTGTGCCTGGCGACCGAGGGGTCGATGAGATGCCCTCTAGACCGCGACGCCCTCGCTGCGCAGCCGCTGGACCCCTTCGCCGTAGCAGGCGAGCAGGCGTCGCCCCGCGGCCTTCCAGCTCAGCGTGTCGATCTCGGCCCGGGCACCTGCGCGCAGCTCTCGAACCTTCTCCGGGTGCTCGGTGAGATCGCGCAGCTGTTCGGTCAGCGCCGCGACATCGCCCGGCGCGTGCACCAGGCCATGGCGTCCGTGTTCGCAGCGCGCGCCACTCGCCTCGGAGACGAGCAGGAGACACCCCGACGCGCGCGCTTCGTAGGTCACCAGCGCACTGCCCTCCTCGATCGTCGGCAGCACCAGTGCATGGCATTCGGAAAGCAGCGCCGATGGATCGTCGACGAAGCCAGTCTCCTCGACACCGGGTTGGGGAAGCAGGTCCTTCAGGGCGTCGCGGTAACCCGGTTCGAAGCGGCCACAAATCCGAAAGCGTCCGCGCGCACCGGCACCCGAATCGCGCCAGGCGCGTAGCGCATGGTGCAGGCCCTTCCGCGGTTCACAGCTCCCCAGAAACACGACCTGGAGGCCGCCCGACGGGTCGGGAGCGACGTCGCCACTGGCTCCGAAGCGACTCGCGTCGTAGCCGTAGTGGTGTTCGAGGAGGCGTTCGGGTGGGAAGCCGCGATCGAGAAAGGACTGGCGGACGAAGGGCGACGGCACCAGCAGGTAGTCGGTCTCCTGGAACTCGAGCTCTTCTCGCTCGAGGCGCCACGGGTCGAGGGTGTGCGATGCGCCCGGGACCGGCTTCAAACCGAGTCGCTCGCGCTCCTCGGCGACGAGCTCGTAGGCCGTGCGCGTGTGCGCATTCGGCACCTCGCGGAAAACGGGGATGCCCAGCCGGCGGGCAGCGCGAATCGTCGCCAAAGCCCCCGAGGGCCACACGTGGACCGCGTCGATCTCTTCCGCGTGTCGTCGCAACCACCGCGCGGTCATCTTGTCGTGCCACGCGATCGCGCGATTCACCCCGAGGGCGGTATGCGGGATGCGCGCGGGTCCGAGCGAAAGGCTGCGAACCACGCGGACGTCGGACGGGAACGGGCGGGCCACGCTGGTGCACGAAAGGGTCACGCGCGCGCCGGCCGCACGAATCCCATCGACCTGGAACCAGGCCGTCGTACCGATTCCGGGACGCCCGATGGCGTGCGGAAAGCTGTAAAGAACGCGCAGACGCGAGGCGTCGGGCGTACTCGAAGCGGGGACCGAAATCGCGCTGACCTCCGGAAGAAGCGGAAAGCATAGCCAAGCTCAACCGCCGTTTGTGGGGAGACCGGTCGCTTGCGGCGCCCGCGAGCCGTGTCTACCGTGGTTGCCGGAGGAACTGGCCCGCCTCTCCCATACGCCCTTATGTGTCCCCCGCACAACGAGCCGCTCGTCTCCGTCGTCATCGCTGCCTACAACGCAGGCGACTACCTGCGTCCGGCCGTGGAAAGCGTCCTACAGCAGAGTCACCGCGAGCTCGAGATCCTGCTGATCGACGACGGGAGTACGGACGGTTCCGTCGAGAAGCTGTCCCACATCGACGATTCGCGTTTCCGCATCCTTCATCAGGAGAACTCGGGAAAGCCGGCAGCGGTCAACCGGGCCCTCGACCTCGTGGAGGGCGAGTTCTACGCCATCCAGGACGCGGACGATCTGAGCCATCCGCGCCGGATCGAGCGGCAGCTCGCGTGCTTCCAGCAGCACCCCGAACTGGCCGGCGTGTTCACCGGCTACGAGCTCCTGATCGACGAGCGTCCGGTCGCGCCACGCTTCCGCGCAAAGAGCGCCGCCGAGTGCGCTACCGACATCGACCAGTTTGCAATGCCCTCTCACGACCCGACCGGCATGTATCGCATGTCGATGGTCGGCGAGTTCCGCTACGCCGAGGACCTGCAGATCGGCGAAGGCCACGACTACATCCTGCGCATCGGCGAAGCCCACCCACTGATGGTGGTGGGTGAGTGCCTCTACTCGTACCGGATCCTCCCCGACTCTCTCACCCGCAGCGATCCGGAACGCCGACGCCGCTTCGTGCACGAGGTGCTCGGTCGCGCGTGCGAGCGACGCGGTCTCGACGTGAAGACGATCATCCAGGACCTCGATCACGGCTTCGACCAGAACGAGAAAGACAACAACCTCGTGGCCCACTTCCTCGAGAGCGCGGTCGACCAGCGCGAAGCCGGGGAGTGGATGGGCGCGGTGCAGACCGGCGTCTACTGCCTCTCGCGCCATCCCGCCGACCCGGTGTTCTACAAGCCGCTGGCCCTGGCGCTGCTGCCCGGACCGATCGCGCGCCGCGTCCGACGCCGCTCCCGCTGACCGGCGGTATCCTCCGTCCGGCCCGAGCGGAAGTCTCGTTCGCGAGCAGAAGCGCGACCCACCGTTCAGCCGAAGCCCGGGTCGGTCGAAGGCCCCTCTGCGAGGCGTTTCCGCCTCCCCGATTCCCTGGAACGACGCTTGCCCACCGCGACGACGTCTCTGCCCGCCCGATCGAGCACGATGCTCGCGTGGCTGCCGTGGCTCGGGCTCGGCGTGGCGTTCTGGCCGGCACTGCAGGATCTCGCCCGGCATCTGGCCGCGACCCCGTGGTCGCGTTACGCGATCGTCTTCCCGTTCCTGCTCGCACGATGTGCCCGGCGGGCTCCGAAGGACGCTCCGCTCCCCGGGTCGACCGCGGCCGTCGCCCTCGGACTCGGTCTGCAGATCGCCGCCGCCTTCGCCGGACAGATCCGCTGGGCCCGCCCCGGGCTGGCGCTGGCCGTGTGGGGGCTCCTCGCCCGCAGCGGCGTGCGTTCGCCAGCGGTCTGGGTGCTGCTCGCCTTCTGTGTGCCCGCACCTGCGTTCCTGATCCACGGAGCCTCCGAGGCGTTCCAAGCAGCGCTGATCGAGCCGATCCTCGGCATCTGGCGCGGACTGGGCCTCGAGGTGCTGCACCACCAGCGCGTGTTGGTCGTGCCGGGCGAGACGGGCCTCGAGCTCACGCGCGGCAATCTCGCGCTCGCCCCGCTGCTGGCCGGGATCGGCTGGTACCACCAGACGCTCCGCCAACAGGGCCCCATGCCGACCGCCGTGCTCGCGGGCCTGATGGCGTTGGCGTCCCTACCGATCGCCGCGCTCTTCCTCGCTATCGCGGCCGGGGCCGCTGCGGCGGGCTGGGACGGCCTGGCACACTTCGCGAACAGCGACGGGCCGTGGCTGCTCACCGCGGCCGGAGCGCTGTCGGCGAGTGAATGGATGCTTCGAAGGGGAGACGCAGCGTGAGCAAGGAATCGATCGCGAACGTCGCGTTGCTGGTGACCATGGTCGCCGTGGGCGCCGGGGCCTGGTGGCTCCAGCTGCGGCCCGCACTCGACTTCGACGCCCGCGCGCTCGAGGGTCTGCCGCTCCGGGTGGGCGCCTGGCAGGGGCACTCGGTCCCGCTCGAGTACGGCGTCGAGCGCATGCTCCGCGCGGATCTCAACCTCCAGCGCGAGTACGAGAGCGATACATCACCGGAAGTCGTCTGGATGTACGTGGGCTACTACGGAACCGAGCGCGGTGGACGCCCCGAGCATACTCCCGAGGTCTGCTACCCCTCCGCGGGCTGGGACATCGTTCGCCACGAGGAACAGCAGTTCGGCGATGGCCATCGCGTGAACGAGTTCATCGTCGAACGCGCGGGCAACCAGCGTCTCGTTCACTTCTGGTACCACTCCTCGCGAGGCGCCGGGCTGCTCGACAACCTCGACGTGAGCGTCGACCACCTGAAGGGCCGCCTATCGGACGGGCGCGCCGATGGCGCACTGGTGCGACTCTCCACGCCGATCACCGACGCCGGCATCGAGGCGTCGCGCGAGCGGCTCACGGCGTTCTACACCGATCTCGTGCCGGAGATCGGATCGCGCTGGCCGAGCGAGGCGCCGAAGCGCTCCTAGGCCTCAGCCGATGTGCGGGAGCGTGCCGAGGATCGGCCCCTCGCTGAGGTTCTCGAGGTGCCGGGCCGTCGCGACGACCGGGTCGATCAGCTCGAGCAGGACCGCGATCCCGAGAGCGAGCGCGATGCTCGCCGCGAACCCGATCAGCGCGATCATCCAACGCGGTCGGACCGGTGAGCTCGGGCGCGACGCCTCGTCGAGGACCGAGACCTGGCCGCCCTGGTGGGCCGACTCGAGACTCTCGGCGAGCTCGGCCTCTTCGACCTTGCGCAACGAACTCAGGTAGTCGTCCCGCAGCACGCCTTCCTTCTGCTCGAGCGCCGTGAGCTGCTCGGCGATCCCCGGGGTCGCATCGATGCGCTCGTTCACGATGGCAACGTCCTCGTCGATCTTCGCGAGGGTCCCCTGGAGACGCGCGATCTCGCGCCGCTCGGACGCGAGTACGATGTTCATCTGGGAGTTTTCCCCGCCCAGGCCACCCGACGCGACCACCTCGTTCAGGCGCACGATCCGCTCGCGCAGGGCGATCACGTTCGGGTGCTCGTCGGTGTGGGCCGCGAGCTCGCGCGCGAGCTGCCGCTGCAATTCCTCGAGCAGGACGCGGCTCTCGGACGGCACGGCCGCCCCCGTGGAGGCGATCTCGAGCAAGCGGTTCTGCTTCTCGGCGACCTGATCGGTGATCGACTCACGTCGGGAGGTCAGCAAGTCGAGCTTGCGCAGGTTCGTCTCGAGCTCGCCCGGGAGGTTCCCCCGATGCTCGCGTCGGAACTCGCTGATCAGCCGTCCCTGTTCACGAAGCTCGTCCTCGTCTCGGCGCAGCTCCTGGCGCAGGAAGGCCGTGGTGCGCTGCGCCTGCCGGTTGCGACGGCTGATGCTCGACTCGACGAAGAGCGCGGCCAGCGCGTTGGCGATGTCCGCCGCTTCGGCGGGCTTCTCGGATTCGTAGGAGATGGCGAACACGATCGAGGAAGCGCGCTTCGAATGGCTGGGAAGCGGATAGGCCTCGATGTTCGAGCGCATCTCGTTGACCAGCGCGATGCGCGGGGTCGTCTCGCGCTGCGCCTGGAAGAGATCGCGCGCATCGATCAGGTTCGAGAGGTTCTGGGTGGACAGGATCTTCCCGATCATCGCGTTGATGTTCGAGAGCGTGTCCTCCTGGACCGTGGACTTCACGAACTCCCGGGGAATCTGCTGGCTGGTGATCAGCACCGTGGAGAGCGCGACGTAGGTCGGCTTCCAGGCGTAGGTCACGCCCACCGTCGCCATCACCCCGATCACGAAGCAGATCACGACGGGCAGCCAGCGTCGCCGCGCGACACCGGCCGGATCGAAGAGGAACTCGGGGATGCCGAGGCTTTCCTCCTCGCCCCAGGGATCCTGTTCTTCGCGGCTCACGGCGCGTCTTCCTGTTTCGGCGGCGCGTCGTCCTCGACGACGGCGTTCACGACGTCGACCCCGTAGTAGCCGTACTCATCGTCGGCGTCGCCGGTGCGCTGGCCGTTGAGGATCGCGGGAAGCATCTGCTTCCGCGGCAGACGCCCGACGAGCTGGCGCATGTTGCGGGCTCGGGTCTTCCCCGCCCGCGCGACGGGAACGCAAGCGCCGACGTGGCGCAGCACGAGGGTCACGTCCGGCACCAGGAGCGCGGGCGGCGTATCGATCAGCACGGTCGCGTAGCGTGATTCGAGCTCCTGAATCATCGCTGCGAAGGCGGGCTGCACGAGCAACTCGTGGGCCGCACGCTGGGGCTCGACGGCCTGGTAGACATCGAGGGTCGGGTTCTCGATCTCGACGCGCACCTCGTCGAGAGTCACCTTGCGTCGCAACACGTCTTCGATCCCGGGCCCTTCGGGCAGGGAGAGGTAGCGACCGAGCGAGGGCTTGCGGAGGTCCAGGTCGACGAGGGCGATCTCGCGACCGCGCGACAAGGACGCCAACGCGATCCCGAGGTCACAGAGGACGGTGGACTTGCCATCGGCGCGTTCGGCGCTCGCGACGGCCACGCTGCGGGCACCGCGCTCTTCCAGCTCGGCGCGCAGGCGCAGGGCCAGGTGGCGGCACTCTTCAGCGCGCGCGCCGTCTTCGAGGATCACCGCTTCGTTGGTCACCTCGACGGATTCGACGCGCTTGCCCAGGAACGGCACGCGACTGCGGATCGAGTCGAGCCCGAAGGAGCTACCCGTGTCTTCGGGCGGCGTCGGGGGCGGAGCTTCCGGGGCCGCCGGAGCCGCCGCTTCGGCCTGGGTGCTGCGAAGGGTGGGCAGCGTCAGCTCCCGCTCACGGGACTCCCCGCGTTCACGGGCACGGCGGATGGCGTCGGCGATCTCACCCACGCCGCACCTGCTCGCCCTGTCGCGCTGCTTCGCGAATCGACACTTCCCCTAGGACTCCTGTGACTGCGCCATGGTTCGTAGGACGATCGACGCGGCGCGGTCTTCGCGCGCGGTGATCGAGAGTTCGCATCGGATCCGGAACCACCGGAACCACGGCCAAGCCCCCGGGGGCCCGTCTCCAACTCTTCGGTCGGCCCCCTGGTCTTCGTGAGTGCTCGAAGACCGTGCCAGGGTAACGCAGTGCAGCGAGCCCCCGTTGCCGATGGGTTGCGGGTCGCTGGACCCAACGATGCGGCAGAATGCGCGTCGATGGGCACCAGCCGCTTCGCTCCCTCCAGCACCGGACCGGCCCATCCGGGGACCCTGCTCGCCGCCCTGCTCGGCTGGCTCGACGCGCGGTCGCGAGGCGACCAATGGCTAGTGCGGATCGAGGACCTCGACCCGGAGCGCACGCGCCCAGAGTGGGACGCGGGCCTGCAGGAGGCGTTGGGCTGGCTCGGGCTCGCCTGGGATGGGTTCCAGCGCCAGAGCGAGCGGGACGGCGCCCATGCCGCCGCCCTCGACCGCCTCGCCGCGCGTGGCGGGCTCTACCCCTGCACGTGTAGCCGGCGTGATCTCGCAGCCGCCGGAATGCCGAGCGCCCTCGGCGGGTTCGCCTACCCGGGCACCTGCCGCGAGCGCCCGCTGCCCGCCGGGGGCTGGCGGAGCAGCACCGAGCCGCTGCGGCTGCGGCTCCCCGCGCAACGCTTCGAGATTGCGGACGAGAGTGGCCGCGACCTCTCGGGCGACCCGAGTCGGGACCCGGGTGACCCGGTCGTGCGCCGACGCGACGGCGCGATCGCGTATCACCTGGCGGGAGTCGTCGACGATGTCGACGCCGGCGTCACACGCATCGTGCGTGGCCACGATCTCGCCGCGACGACGGCCACCCAATGGGCGATCCAAGCGGCGCTCGACGCACCGCACCCCGAGTACCGCCACCACCTGTTGCTGCTCGAGGAGCGCGGGGAGAAGCTCGCGAAGTTCCACGGCGCCGTCGGCTTTCCGACCCTGCGCGAACACCTGAGCGGACCCGCGATGTGCGGAGTTCTCGCTGCGGCGGCGGGCCTGCGCCCCACGCCCGAGCCCGTTCAACCGGAGGCACTCGTCGCCGACTTCGACTGGAGCCGGGTGGCGACGCGCGACCGCACCTTGCGCTGGACCGGCGATCGGCTGCTGCTGCTACCGGCGACGGCGTGACGCGCGCTCAGGGTCGCTCGAAGGTGCCCGCTCCCTCGACCGCCAGCCCGACCAGCCCGTAGCGACTCGGCCGCCACCCGTGGAGCTTCGGGTGGGGATCGTCTCCATCGAAGTCTTGCACGACGACGTTCAAGCGGAAGGCCTGCCACGGTTCACCCGCCTGGGCGTCGAGGGCGGCGTGGGGAATCGCGATCTCGGCGCGATACCCGGCGTCCGTGGGAACCACGACGCGCTCGTACCCCTCGGGCAACGGCGCCATGAACGCGTCGAAGATCGGGTCGGGCGCGGGTTCGATCGGATTCAGCCAGGCCATGAAGATCTTGCGGAAGTCCCCCTGGCCGAGCGCCTGTCGGAAGGAGAGATTCCGGTTTCGTTCTTCCGCCGGACGCGCGTCGAGTTCGACCACCAGTCCGTCCTGTTCGCGCGCGATGCGGTTCGGGTCCTGGGTGGGCGTCGGATCGTTCACCGCGAACGCGAGATAGAGCCGATCGGGCCCGGTGCGAACGTCGAAGCGCAGGTCGGCCTCGGCGACGCCGCCTTCGCGCCGCGGCCAGCCGGTGAGATCGAAACGCAGCGCGCCCCAATCCTCCAGGTCTCCATCGATGCGCAGCGGACGGGTCCGGGTGACCGGGAAGCGTCGGTCGGGAAACACCCACCCCGTGTTCTCCACGCGCACGGGCGCGTGCTCGCCGGGCGCTTCGACCGTCCAGGACGCGAAGGCCGGCGCCAGCGTTTCGAGCCCCCGCGAACCGTCGGTGCGCAGCGTGAAGGTGACCTCGTCCGTCGCCCCCGGCGCCAGCTCGTGCTCGAGGGTCGCCGGAGAAACGCGGAGGTCGGGCCCTTCGCGCAGCTCGGCCCGCACGACGATCGGAACCGAGGTCGGGTTGTGGAGCTCGAAACGCTGCTCCCCTTCGCGGAACCGAGAACCCGGCACCCACGACGGCTGCGCGCTCACCACGTGGTCCAGGCGCCGCACCAGATCGCGGGTCGCGAGGGTACGCACGCTCTCGCCATGGATCCCGTCCAGCATGAGGTTGGCGACCACGGGGCCGTCATCGCTCATCGTCACGAGTACGACGTGATCGAACTCGCCGCGATCGATGCCGCGCATCTCGCTGCCACCGCCGGTCGTCGCGAGCGTGATGTAGCTGTGGTCGTGGCGCACCTGGCGCACGTAGCGGTGGTAGTGACCGGCGAAGACCGTGTGGGGTCGGCCGGCGAGCTGTTCCTCGATTGCCTGCCAGGCGGGGAGAGGCTCCTGCTTGGCGCCCGGCGGGTCCCAGAGCGGTTGGTGGACGATCACGATCGTCCAGCGTGGATCCGGGTGTTCGGCCAACACGCGCTCGACGTAGGCGAGCTGGGCGTCGGCCGTGTCCGGCCCGGCGATCGGCGTCCCGGGTTTCGCGACGCTCGACAGGATCTCGCTGTTGAGCACGAGGAAGAGCACGTCCTTGTACGAGAACGCGTAGTACGACGGACCGAAGCGGCGCTGCCAGTCTTCGGCCATCGCCGTGTTCGAGTAGTCGTGATTCCCCGCGGCGTAGAAGAAGGGCGCGTCGAGGCGCTCGACGAAGCCGTCGAACTCCTCCCACTCGCTGGCGAGCTGGCCGGTGTCGTCGGTGTAGCCCTCGATCAGGTCACCCACGCTCACGACGAAGGCGGGCTGCAGCAGGTTGATCTTGTCGACCGCCGCGTCGAAGACACCGGGGCGCTCCTCGCCGGTGCGATCGCTCACGACCACGAACTTGAAGTCGTCGGGCCCGTCGGCGACCTCGAGGTGCGTCCAGGGGGTGGCCGCCTCGAGGGGTTCGACCTCGATCGCGGGCGGCGCGCCGTCGGGTGTCGCGCAACCGAGCACGACCCACAGACTCGCCACGATCGCGGCGCGCCGCGCGCCGATTCGAAACCCACGCCCCATGTCGTCCCTCCCCTGCATCGCAAAGAGCAGGCGCTGTGTTCGCGCAGTGCGCCACGCCGGTCGAAGCGCGGGTAGGGTACGCCCGAAGCCCGCGCCCCGCCGGAACAGTTCGGGGTGCTTCGGAAAGCGCTAGGAGGCCTGACCCGGCGCTTCTCGGGCCGCGGTCAGCTTGCGCAGCTCGCGCCGCATGGCGCCGCGGGCGTCGGGGGCGACGGCGCCGAGCGCCGCTTCGAGCAGCGCCACGGCGTCACCCGTGCGTCCGTCGCGCACGTAGGCCCGGGCCAGCGCGCGGTTCGCATGGGCCAGGCTCGGGTCGAGGCCAAGGGCCTGTTCCAGGGCCGAGATGGCCTCGGAACGGTGCGCGGCGGCTTCGCTTCCCGAGCTGGACGCCTCCCAGGCCCCGTGCACATCGGCGATGCGCGTCCACAGCCCGGGGGCGTCTCCGGCAAGCGCCTGCGCCTCGGCGTAGGCGGCGAGCGCCTCCGGCCACTGCTCTTGCGCCGCCCGGCTCTCGCCGAGCCCGATCCAGCCGGCCAGGCTGGGCTGGATGAAGACGCTGCGTTCGTACTGGGCGACCGCCGCGGCGACGTTCCCGCGCTGGGCGTAGGCACGGCCGAGCGCGGCGCGGTCCTCGGCCGAATCGCGTCCTACCCAGCGCAGCCGATCCAAAGCGCCCCCCGCCTGCGCCAGGGTCTCGTAGGTGACCGCGCCCAGGGAAAGGCGCCGCTCAGCGAGCTCGTAGACGCCCACCGCGAGGGCCAGCGCGCCGGCGACCCAGACGGCCGTCCACCCGCGCCCGGGCGCGCGGCGTTCGGTGGGCGCATCACTCGGGCCCGAACGCAGCAGCGCTTTCGCCACCTGGCCGTCGCGCAGCTTCCACACCGCTCCGTCGAGAGCGAAGTGGTGCAGGTTCACCACCGCGAACAAGAGCACCCCGAGCCCGGCGTGCCAGGACACCCCGCCGAGCAGCTCGGGCAGGAACAGGAAACCGGGCACCATCGTCACGAACGCGCCCGCCAGGAGCGCGCGCAGCAGGTAGGTGCGCGACCCGAGCTCGGGGTCGGCGCGCTGTGCGTAGTAGGTGGTGACCCAGAGATACTGCACGCTGTGTGCGGCCGAGATCCAGATCGCGGCGAAGGGCAGCAGCGCCCCGCTGTAGTCGCCGGTGAAGAAGAGCAGCACCGGAACCACGAACCACAGCGCCTGGGACAACAGGATCGACACCACCGGGACGAGGTCGGCCACGCGGGCCTGGCGCGAGAAGCGCCAGAGCGCACCGAGCACACAGCCCAGGTACACGAGGAACACCGCCGGCCCCGCGATCGAGGCGAAGCCCGGGGGAATTCCCAGGCGCAGCACCGAGAAGTGACTCCCGCCGCTCTCGGCTCCCGGGGCGTAGATCACGTTCGAGCCGGACGTATGGGTGGAGAGGAAGGCCAGCACAAACGCGAAGACGAAGCTCAGGTAGAGCAAGCGCTTGCCGAGCGGGTCGACGTCGATGCCGCGTCGCCGCAGGAACATCAGCGCGACGCCGTAGTTCTGCCCACCGACGTGCCACGGGCTCGTGGTGATGTAGACGGTGAGCAGCAGCGATCCGACCGTCACCGAGTACACGCCGAACATGAACGCCGCGACGAGGAAGATCGTCAGGTGCACGGCGAAGAAGGCGTAGCGCTGGCGGTCGGCCCGCTGTTCGTAGACGCGCAGCAGGGTGGCGCCGTAGTGGGGGGCGCTGATGAAGAACGAGATCGCCGCCACCACGAGGATCGGCCAGCTATCGACGCCGAACAGCGTGGGCGCCAGCAGCAGCAGTGGGAAGGTCGCCAGATAGACGAAGCCCGCCCCGAAACCGAGGTCGAGGGTCCGCCCGAAGAGCCAGGCGGCGTCACGGGAGATCGCTTGGGTGGGAGCCGCCATCGTTCCTGGGGCCATTATACCCCCCACTCCCCCTCCCCAAGGAACGAGAGTGTCGGGCGGCGTGGACGCGCTGCGCATCGATTGCACAGGGGCAGCGACCGAACGGGGCGGCGCGAGCCGCCCGGGTCGGCTCCCGCAGCGAAACTCAGCGCAGCCCGAGCGAACGTGGATCTGGGCACGGCGGAGCGTCGGACCGACCCATCCGCCGACGCCAGGACGCCCGCAGCGAGCCATTTCGCGGAGGGAGCCCGACCCGGGCGGGCCCCGTCTCCCTACACCCGACCCGCGCAACTCCCGTCAGGAACCCGGCCTGGGAGATCAGCCGTTCCACTCCACCGGCGCATCCACGCCGCCCGACACCTCGGCCAGGCACTCCTCGAGACTCCCCCAGGCGAGCGACCGATCCTTGCCGCGCAGCGTGAAGAAGTAGAGATCGTTCTCCTCGATGATCCCGTTCCCGCCGTGGATCTGGTGGGCGAGCATCACCACCTCGGGCGTCGTTCGCGAGGCCGAGGCCTTCGCGATCGCCACCTGGGCGTCGCTGCCGCCGCCCGCGCCCACCGCGTGCAGGGCCTCGAAAACGAGCTGCCGGCTCGCCGAGACGCGGATCGCCATGTTCGCGGCGTGGTGCTTCACCGCCTGGAAGCTGCCGATCGGGCGTCCGAAGGCCTCGCGGACCGTCGCGTACGCCACTGTCTGATCGAGGGACTGCCCGGCCGAACCGACACACTGCACGGCGGCGAAGAGACGCGACAGGCGCAGCAGCGCCTCCGCACCCTTCGCGTCGGCGACCTTCTCGGCAGGCGCTCCGTCGTAGCGCACGCGCGCGCTGGGCGTGCGCCCGATCGTCTGGAGCGCCTCGGTCGCCACGTCGGGTCCACCCGCATCGACCCAGAAGAGCGCGGGCGTCGAACCGTCGAGGGCCGCGACCAGGTGGTGCGTCGCGAACTGGCCGTAGTCGACGAAACACTTCTCCCCGCGCAGCCGGCCTCCGTCGACGGCCAGGCGGATCGAAGCGAGATCGTCCTCGGCTTCGAGCCAGGCCGGCGTCGGAACGATCGACCCCGACAGCATCCCCTCGATGCAGCGGCGCGCCGCCTCCGGGTCACCGTGACGTTCGAGGGTGATGCCGCAGGCAAGCGCCTCGGCCAACGGAACGACCGCCGCTCGACGCGCCACGGCCTCGAGCAACACGCCGACGTCCACCAGGGAGCCATCGCCGCCGCCGAAGCGCTCGTCGAAGGGCAAGCCGAGCCAGCCCTGGTCGCAGAGTCCCTTCCACAGGCCGTCGTCCCAGCGCCCTTCGCGCTCGAGCTCGCGAATCCGCTCGAGGGGCACTTCGGCCTCGAGGTACTCGCGCACGGTGTCGCGCAGCAGCTCCTGGGTGGGATCGAGATCCAGGTTCATCGGGTGCTCTCCCCTACCGCGGCAGACCGAGGCCGGCCCCGGCCACGATGTCGCGCATCACTTCGTTCGTTCCGCCGCCGAACCGGAAGATCGGCGCGATGCGGAAGGCCCACTCCATGCGCCCCTCGGCGGGAGCCAGGTCGCCGTTCTCCTTCGACAGCCCGCCGTAGCGACCGAGCAGGTCCATGGCGGTGTTGGCGAGACGCGCGCGCAGCTCGGTGCCCGACACCTTCGCCATCGAGGCCTCGGCGATCGGAGTGCCGCCCTTCGAGATGATCCAGGCGTTGTTGAGGGCCAGCGCACGGTGCTCCTGCAGGTCGAGCTGGAGCTCGGCGAGCTTTCGTCGCACCAGCGGGTCCCCGAGCTTCCCCGGCGCGTGCTCCTGCAGGTAGGCGACGAGCTGATCGTAGAGCCGCGCCAATGCACCGGTCGCGGCGAGCCCGACGCGCTCGTGGTTCAGCGCGTGCATCACGATGCCCCAACCCTGATTGAGCCCACCGACGAGGTTGGCGTGGGGGACGCGCACGTCGTCGTAGAAGGTCTCGCAGGTGTGGCCGCCGTACATCGCGTGCAGCGGCCGGATCGTGAGGCCGTCGGCGTCGGTCGGCACGATGAACACCGAGATGCCCTGATGCTTCGGGAGATCCGGGTCCGTGCGCACGGCCAACCAGATGTGGGTGGCCACGTCGGCGAGCGACGTCCAGATCTTCTGGCCGTTGATCACCCACTCGTCTCCGACCCGGACAGCCTTCGTGCGCAGCGAGGCGAGGTCGGTTCCGGCGTTGGGCTCGCTGTAGCCGATCGCGAAGGTGTACTCGCCGCTCCAGATGCCAGGCAGGTAGGCCTCGCGCTGGGCGTCGTTCCCGAATTGCTGAATCGACGGGCCGATCGAGGTGTAGGTGAGGTTGCCGTAGGGCATGCCCCAGTACTCCATCTCTTCGACGAAGAGGTACTGGTAGAGCAGGTTCTTCCCCTGCCCTCCCTGCTCGACGGGCCAGCAGATCCGTGCCCACCCCTTTTCCTCGAGGGCCGCGCGAAACTTCGCGAGCTCGGGACCGCCGGCGCCGTAGGTGGCCGCGTACTCGGCCAACAGCTGCGGAGTTCGCCATTCGCGAATGAAGGCGCGCAGCTCGTCGCGAAACGCCAGGTGATCGGGTTCCCAGGAAAAGTCCATCGCGTTGCTCCCTGGCCGGAGCGGCGTGCAGAGCGCGCCGGCAGCCTCTCGCATTCTGGCAGAAGCCGCCGGCCGAACGCGAACGTCTCGCCCCCTTGACGGTCCGCCCCCGGGCGCGAGCATCCGGCGCATGCCCGCTCACCTCGAACTCCCCCCCGAACATCCCCACGTCGCGCTGGTGACGATCGACCGCCCCGAGCGCGCGAACTCGCTCGATCCGCCGACGCTGCGCGAGCTGGCCGCGGCCTGGGAGCGCATCGCCGACGACGACGAGATCCGCTGTGCCGTGCTGACCGGAGCCGGACCGCGCGTCTTCTGTGGCGGCATGGACATGCAGGCGACGATCGCCGTCTCTCAGGCGCTGGCACGCGGCGAACGCATCGACCCGAAGGACTTCGAGGGCCTGCGCGCCGTCCGCACCGCGACCCTCGCGGGCTTCGATCTCGAGACGCCGCTCATCTGCGCGATCAACGGACACGCGCGCGCCATCGGTTGCGACATCCTGCTGGCCGCCGAGCTTCGCTTCGCCGCACCCCACGCGACCTTCGCCCTCGAGGAGGTTGCGCGCGGTCTCTACCCGACGGGAAATGCCACCGTCATGCTCGCGCGTCAGATCGGCTGGGCCCACGCCCACGAGATCATGCTGACCGCCCAACCCCTCGATGCGACGCGCGCCGCCGAGATCGGTCTGATCAACCGGGTGGTACCCGAGTCCCTGCTGATGGACACGGTCTTCGAAGCGGCCGACGCCATCGCCGCCAATGCGCCACTCGCCGTGCGCGCCACGCGACAGGGCGTCCGCGAGCTCTTCCACCTTCCGCTGGCCGAGGCCTACGAACGCCAGGAGGAACTCGGCAAACCCCTCCGTCGCACCGAGGACGCGGCCGAAGCCACGCGGGCCTTCGCCGAGAAGCGACCGCCGGTGTGGAAAGGTCGCTAAGCGGGAGTCCGGAAGGGCCGCTGGCCGAGCGTTCGGAAAGATCGCGAGGCCGGGTTCTGGAGCGAGACGCGCGGCCTCGCCGTCGACGGCCTAGAGCGGCAGGTCGTGGAAGGTCAGCGCGACCCGGTACGCCTTGAACGAGATCGTCTGAGCCGCGCCCGCCGCCGCGTAGGCCAGCTCTTCGGGGATCTCCTCGATCACGATCACGCCGCGCACGTTGCTGCGGTCCTTCGCGAGGTGCTTCTTCACGTAGCCGATGCGCGCGAAGATCTCGGGCATCAACGTGTCGACGTCCCGCGGATCCGGAACGGCCACCACGACGAAGTCGCCATCGGCGTCGCGCGCGAGGATGTCGATCGAACCCACCGGTGTGCGGTAGTCGACACCGAGCTGGTTGTTGCGCGGATCGCTGTAGAGCTTGAGGTTCGGCTCCACCAGGTCGGGCTGCTCACCCACCAGCGTGCGCACCTGCGCCGCCGAGAGGTGCAGCACGGCCGGCCCGGGCTCCCGCTCGAGCGAGCGCGTGCGTCGCGGTCGCGCGGGACGCTCGGGCTTCAGCTCTTCGGCAGCGGCCGGGTCGACGGCTTCCGCCAGTACATCCACTTCAGCGAGCTCCAGATCCACCGCGCCGTCTCCCTGTTCGTCCTCTTCCACCGGGGCCTTCGCGCGGCCGAGCGAGCGCGCTTCCGCAACGGGAAGGCGCTCGGGCTCGGGACGACCGCTATCGGGGATCGTCGCGAACGCCCGCCGCCCACAGCTGGGGCACGCGCTCTTCCCTTCCTGGAATCGCGTGTTGCACGCTTTGCAGAGGAGCATGGAAGAGGCATCGGCCGATCGGCAGAAGACCTGAAACGGGAACGCAGGCGCCCCGCGAGAACCCCGGAATTTCGTGCATTTTCGGGCGTTTTCGGGCCCTTCCCGTGGTAGAAGAGGGCCATGTCGAAGCCCTTCGAGACGCTCCAGACGGAAACCGCGGGCGGCATCACCACGGTCACCTTCGATCACCCCCCGATGAACCTGCTCGACGGGGCGGTGATGGCCGACCTCGACCGCCTCGGGCGCGAGCTCGAAGCCGACGCGAACCTGCGCGTCGCGATCTTCCAGAGCGCGAACCCGGACTACTTCCTCGCACACGCAGACGTCACGCTGATCCAGCAGCTGCCCACCGAAGTACCGCCGAAATCCGAAGAGCTCTCGTACTTCCACGTGCTGGTCGAGCGTTTCCGCACACTCCCCGCCGCGACGATCGGGGTGATCGAGGGACGCGCCCGCGGCGGCGGCAGCGAGTTCCTGTTGTCCCTCGACATGCGCTTCGGCGCTCTCGGCCACTGCCTCGTCAGTCAACCAGAAGTGGCGCTGGGCATCCTGCCGGGCGGCAGCGGCACCCAACGACTCCCGCGTTTGATGGGACGCGCCCGCGCCCTCGAAGCGATCCTCGGCTGCGACGACTTCGACGCCGCCACCGCCGAACGCTACGGCTGGATCAACCGCGCACTGCCACCGGCCGCCCTGCGCCCCTTCGTACGCGACCTCGCCCAGCGCATCGCGTCGTACCCCCGTGAAGCCATCGCCCTCGCGAAGGCGAGCGTCGACGCGGCGGACGAGACCCTCCGAGACGGCCTGCTCGAGGAAGCCCACCTCTTCCAGCAGACCCTGGGCACGCCCGGTGCCCGCGACCGAATGGCGCGTTTCCTCGAGGTCGGCGGCCAGACCCCCGACGGGGAGCGCGACCTCGCCTCGCTGTTGCAACGCCTCTCTGACTGAAGGAACCCGAATGCCGACCCGGATCCCCCTGATGGAGCCCGAGAACACGCCGGCCGAAACACGCGCCGTGTTCGAAACGCTCCCCGTGCACCTCGACATCTTCAAGCTGATGGCCGTCGCCGAGAACCACTTCCGTCCCCTGCTCCGACTCGGCGCATCGATCCTGGGCCAGCAGGAACTGGATCCGAAGCTGCGCGAGTTCGCGATCCTGCAGGCGGCCGCCCTGACACCGGGACGCTACGAGTGGGTGCAGCACGTTCCGATCGCCCTGGCTGCGGGAGCGCGCGACGAACAGATCGAAGCCCTGGAGCGAGGCGATCTCGGAGCTTCGGTTTGGGACGAGCGCGAGTCGCTCTTGCTTCGCTTCGGCGCCCAGGCGCTCCGCGAGACGCGCGTCGACGCGGAGCTCTTCTCCGAGATGCAGGGCGCGTTCTCGTCGCGCGAGATCGTCGAGGTGCTGATCACCCTCGGCTACTACAACATGCTGGCGCGGCTGACCGAAGTGGTGGACCTCGATCCCCAGTCCCCCGCCGGCACGGCGGTCTCCGACGCGGCGAAGCGTTGAAGCGGCGGCGGGCGGCGGCCCGTGTCCCGCCCGAACGGCGCTAGGCTCGCCCCGTGAGCGCGGCAGAAGCGACCCAACAGGACCGGATCGAACTGGGCATCACGCCCTGGGATTTCTCGGCCGGAATGCAGGCGGACCGGCTTGCCCAACAGGGCGAGCGCGCCGAAGCCCTGGGCATAGGCTCGTTCTGGCTCCCCGAAAACCACTTCTCGGGTCCGGGCGCGATCCCGCAGCCGCTCCTGTGGCTGGGCGCCGTCGCCGCGCGCACCCGCCGCCTGCGACTCGGCACGACCTCCTACCTCTTGCCGATCCGGAATCCGCTGCAGGCCGCGGAAGAGGTCGCCGTGCTCGACCGCCTGTCTGGCGGCCGCGTCATCCTCGGCGTCGGACGCGGTTTTCGAAAGGCGCTCTTCGAAGCCTTCGACGTCGACGTGAGCACCAAGCGTGACAACTTCGAAGCCACGCTCGCCGTCATGCAGAAGGCGTGGTCCGGCGAATCGCTCACCGACGGCCCTGGGCCTCCGACCCGGCTGGCGCCCCTGCCCGTGCAGGCACCCCACCCGCCGATCTGGGTCGCGGCCTTCGGACCGAAGGCACTCGCCCAGGCGGGACGCCTCGGCCTGCCTTATCTGGCATCGCCGATGGAGAGCCTCGACTCGCTGGTGGAGAACTACGGCCGCCACCGGGAGAACCTCGCCGAGCACGACCACGACGGCAGCGACCTCGCGGTGCCGATCATGCGCACCGTGTTTGCCCACCCCGATCCCGGCGTCGTCGGCCGGGTGCGCGACGCGCTCACCCGACAAACCCTGGCGATGGCGAAGAACGCCTCGCCCGCGCTGCGCCGCGCCGGCAGCACCGACGTCGAGGACTTCGCGCTGCTCGGAGAACCGGCCCGCGTCGCCGATGCCGCGGCCCGCTATCGCGAGAAGCTCGGCATGACGCACCTGATCGCCCGCACCCAGCTCCCCGGCGCCGAGGAGACGGAGCTGCTCGAAGGCCTCGAGCACGTGGCGGGCCTGTTTGCCTGACCGATGAACGAGCGCATCCCCGTGCTCATCGTTTCGGGCTTCCTCGGTAGCGGGAAGACGACGCTCGTTCGGCATCTGTTGGCCGACGCCCAGCGCACCGGCGTCCGGCTCGCTGTGGTGTCGAACGAGTTCGGAGAGCTCGGCGTCGACGCGACGCTCTTCACCGCGGCGCGCGAAGACTACGTGGAGCTCTCGGGCGGCTGCATCTGCTGCAAGCTCTCCGACGCGCTCGTCGAGACCCTGCAAGAAATCCGCGAGCGCTCGAACCCGGATCGCATCGTGATCGAGACCTCCGGCGTCGCCCTTCCCTTCGACACCCAGCTCCAGCTCTGGCGGGATCCCGTACGAGATTGGGTGTCCGACGACGTCGCGGTCGTGGTGGTGAATGCCGAGCAGGTCGCGACGGGACGCGACCTCGACGACACCTTCGAGCAACAGGTCTCGTCCGCGGACCTCTTGTTGCTGAACCAGGTCGACCAGGTTCCCGAAGACGCGCTGCCCCGGCTCGAAGACACCCTGCGCGAGCTCGAACCCGAAGCGCCGATCCTGCGCGCGAACCACGCCCGCGTGGCGCCGGATCTGCTGTTCCCGCCCGACCCCGAGGGCCTGCGCCAGCGCCGACGCGCAGACGGCGAGAGCGCCGCCCCCCACACCCACGAGCCCTTCGCCTCCGAGGAGCTCGCGGTGCCCGACGGCATCTCCGAGGCGGCACTGCTCGAACGACTCTCGAACCTGGGCGCGTTGCGCGCGAAGGGGTTCGTGGTCACCGACGCCGGGCTGCGGGTGGTCCAGGGGGTCGGCGCGCGCGTTCAGCTCGAGGTGCCCGACTTCGAGGTACCCGCCGAACAGCGCGGTCGCATCGTCGTGATCCGCCGCGCTGGCAGCGCCGCGGTTCCGCACGGAAGCCCTGCCGCGTGAACCTCGGCGAGCGCATCACCGCCGCCGCGGATGCCGACGCGATCCTCGACCGCTTCCTCGCCTGGGTGAGCGATCAGGGTATCTCTCCCTATCCGGAGCAAGAGGAGGCCATCCTCGAGCTCCTGGCGGGGCACCACGTGGTGCTCTCGACGCCGACGGGCTCGGGGAAATCCCTGGTCGCGCTCGCGCTGCATTTCAGAGCGCTGTGCGACGGCGAGCGATCCTTCTACACCGCACCGGTCAAGGCACTCGTCAGTGAGAAGTTCTTCGCGCTGTGCGACACCTTCGGCGCCGACAGGGTCGGCATGCTGACGGGCGACGCGAGCATCAACCCGGATGCTCCGGTGATCTGCTGCACCACCGAGGTGCTCGCCAACATGGCGGTGCGCGGCGGCGAGAGCACCGACGCCCCCTGCGTGGTGCTCGACGAGTTCCACTTCTACGACGACGTGGAGCGCGGCATGGCCTGGCAGCTGCCGCTCCTCGTGCTGCGCCACTCCCAGTTCCTGTTGATGTCGGCGACCATCGGAAACACCGACGGACTCGAGCGACAGCTCGCCGGCTTCACCCAGCGCGATGTCGCCCACGTCCACTCGGATCTGCGCCCGGTCCCGCTCGAGTTCGAGTACCGGGAGACGCCACTCCACGAGACCCTCGAGGACCTGATCCGACGCGACCTGGCGCCGGTCTACGTCGTCAACTTCACCCAGCGCGAGTGCGGAGAACTCGCCCAGGGGGCGACCAGCGCCAACCTCGCCGACCGCGAGGCCCGCCGCGCGATCGCCGAGGAGGTCGGCGACTTCCGCTTCGACTCGGCCTACGGCCGCGACGTGAAGCGCTTCCTCTCCCACGGCATCGGCATCCACCATGCGGGGCTGCTGCCGAAGTACCGGCTCCTCGTCGAGCGCCTGGCCCAGCAGGGCCTGTTGCGGGTGATCTTCGGGACGGACACGCTCGGAGTTGGCGTGAACGTGCCGATCCGCACCGTCGTCTTGAACAAGCTGTCGAAGTTCGACGGGGAGAAGGTGGCGCTGCTGCGCTCGCGCGAGTTTCGTCAGATCGCGGGACGCGCGGGGCGCAAGGGCTTCGACGACCGCGGCATGGTGATCTGCCAGGCGCCGGAACACGTGATCGAGAACCTCCGCCAGGAAGCGAAACAGCGCGAGTCGGGGAAGAAGAAGCCGCCGCGTCGCAAGCCCGCCCCGGCGGGCTTCGTCCCCTGGAACGCCGAGATCTTCGACACGCTCGTCGAGAAACCGCCCGAGATGCTGCGATCGCGTTTTCAGGTCGACCATGGCCTCGTGCTCGGCGTGCTCCAGCGCGATGGCAGGGCGGACTACGCGGCGGTCGCGCGGCTGATCGAGCGCTCCCACGAATCAGACGCCTCGAAGGCGCGACAGCGACGCCAATCGGCCCAGTTGTTTCGCTCCCTCGTCCAGGCAGACCTCGTCGAGCTGGTTCCCGCGCCGAACGGACGCGAGATCCGCGTGAGCCCCGAACTCCAGGCGGACTTCTCGCTCCACGACACCCTCTCCCTCTTCCTCGTCGAGGCGGTCGACGCCCTCGACCCCGACAGCGACACCTACCCCCTCGAACTCCTCAGCGTGGTCGAGGCCGTGCAGGAGAACCCGCGTGCGATCCTGCGCGAGCAGGAGCGCCGCGAGAAGGGCGAGTGCATCGCGCGCTGGAAGGCCGAGGGCGTCGAGTACGACGAGCGAATGCGCCGCCTCGAAGAGGTGAGCTACCCGAAACCCGAAGAGGAGTTCCTCCGCGGGGCGTTCGCCGTGTTCGCCGAGCAGCATCCGTGGGCCCGGGAGGACGCGATCCGCCCGAAAGGCATCGCCCGGGAGATGGTCGAGAGCTTCCGGAGCTTCGACGACTACGTCCGCGAACTCTCGCTCGCGCGCGGTGAAGGCGTGCTGCTCCGCTACCTGAGCCAGGTCCACAACGCGCTCGTCAAGACCATCCCCGAGGCGGCGAAGACCGACGCCGTGATCGAGGTGATCGCTTTCCTGCGCTCGACCCTGGCGGCGGTGGACACGAGCCTGCTGGAGGCCTGGGAGGCGCTGGTCGCTCCGGACGCGACTCGCGAACGCGCGGCGACCCCCGAACCGCCGCGCTTCGACCTCGCCGCCCAACCGCGCCTGCTGCGCGCGAGGGTCCGCTCGGAACTCCTGGCCATCGTGCGCGCTCTGTCCCACCGCGACTACGGGGGCGCTCTCGAGTGGTTGTGCCCCGACGGCGAGGAGCGCTGGGATGCCGCGCGGCTCGAAGCCGACCTCGAGACCTTCCACGAGGAATACGGCGCCATCCTGTTCACCCCCGAGGCTCGGCAAGCCCATTGGACCCAGCTGAAGCCGGTCGCCGAGCGCCGCTGGCAGGTGTCCCAGGTGTTGCTCGACAGCGCTGGCGACCACCTCTGGGCCCTCCACGGCGAAGTCGACCTGCGGCAAGATCGCGAACCCGACGCCCCGCTCTTCCAGCTGCTGCGAATCGGCACCTAGCGCGCGCGAAGCCCTCGCGCGGTGGTCCGCCCACCCGGAAAGCCAGCTAGGCTCTGCGACCCTATGGCGCTCGACCTCTTCCTGATGGTGGTCGGCCTCACCCTGCTCATGGTCGGCGGCGAGGCCGTCGTTCGCGGAGCAACGGGACTCGCGCGCGCGCTGGGTGTCTCACCGCTCGTCATCGGCCTGACCGTCGTCGCCTTTGGAACGAGCGCGCCGGAGCTCGCGATCAACCTGATCGCCGCCTGGGACGGACGTCCGGCCATCTCCTTCGGCAACATCATCGGCTCCAACCTCGCGAACATCGGCGTGGTGGTGGGAGCAACCTCGCTGTTCCGCCCGATCCTGGTGAGGGGCGTCGTGATCGCGCGCGAGCTTCCCATGATGCTGCTGGCGACGGCCGCCGCCGTCGTGATGGGCTTCGATCGGGTGCTCGGCATGGGCACCGACGCCTTCGATCGCGCCGACGGCCTGATGCTGTTGATGCTCTTCCTCGTGTTCCTCTACTACACGATCGGCGACTTCGTGCGTGAGCGGAGGAGCGCCAACGGGGCCGCGGACGAGGACGAGGAGCAGAGCGCCGCAGCCGAGGCATTGGGCAAGAACGCTCTCATCACGCTCGCCGGACTCGTCGGCCTGGTGGGAGGCGCGGAGATCACGGTCGACGCGGCCGTCGATCTGGCACGCGCCTTCGGTGTCCCCGAGGTCGTGATCGGGCTCACCGTGCTGGCGATCGGAACCAGCCTCCCCGAACTCGTGGCGTCGATCCTCGCCACCGCCCGGGGCCACGCCGATCTCGCCGTCGGCAACGTGGTGGGATCGAACATCTTCAACCTGCTCCTCGTCTGCGGCATCACCTCGCTCGTCACGCCGATCGTGATCCCGCCGGGCGGCCACCTCGACCTCTTGATGCTCGCCCTGTTGTCGCTCGTGCTCTTCGGCGTCGCGATGACCGGCAAGCGTCAGATCGTCCGCCTCGAAGCGGGCCTCTTGCTCTTCAGCTACATCGGCTATCTGACCTGGCGCGCCGGCCAGGCGATGCTCTAGCGCCGCCTCGACCGCGCGGTCTCGCGGGCGACCTGCGCCTTCGACGCCGCCCACCCGCAGATCGGACACGTTTCCAGATCGTGCCCCCGCGCCGGACAGTGTTCCCGTCCGAAGAAGATGATCTGCAGGTGCACCTTGCCCCAGGTCTCCGGGGGGAAGAGCTTCTTCAGATCGCGCTCGACTTCGACGACGTTTCGCGCCCGCGACAAGCCCCAACGTCCCGCCAGGCGGTGGATGTGGGTGTCGACGGGAAAGGCCGGCACACCGAAGGCCTGGGACATCACCACGCTTGCGGTCTTGTGTCCAACGCCCGGCAGGGACTCGAGCGCCCCGAGATCGGACGGAACGCGACCCTCGTACTCGTCGCGCAGGATCACCGAGAGTGCGCGGATGTTCTTCGCCTTCGCGGGGGCGAGACCGCAGGAGCGAATCATCCGCTGGATCTCGGACGCGCGCAGCTTCGCCATCGCATCCGGCGTCGAGGCGCGCGCGAAGAGCGCCGGCGTCACCTGGTTCACGCGCGCGTCCGTGCACTGGGCCGAGAGCAGCACCGCGACGAGCAGCGTGTAGGGATCCGTGTGATCGAGGGGAGCGTCGGGACGCGGGTAGCGCTCTTCGAGAATGGCAGCGATGCGCCGGGCTTTCTCAGCGCGCGTCACGCCGCCTCTCGGTCGCGGGTGGCGTCCTCGACGCGGCCCATGAAAGCCGCAAGGTTCGGGCGCTCTTGGATCAGACGCGACGCGCCGGGGATCGCATCCTTGCGCATCGTGAAGAGCATCGCGTAGACGCCGAGGTCGGCCATGCTCAACGTCTCGGAGTAGAAGAAGGGACGCGCGCCGAGGAAGTTGACCAGGTCATCCATGCGCAGCCCGAGCTCGCGCAGGAGCGCGGTGAGCGGACGCTCCCAGGTTCCTCCGGCGCGCAGCCAGGCGCCCAGCCGGCGTAGCGAACCCGACGTGGGCGACGGCGTGTCGTAGGTGCCGCCGTCCGAGCCCTCGGCGAGGGGCAGGCCCAGCTCTTCGCCGATCATTCGGCGGTACTTCAGGAAGTACCAGAGGAAGGATTCGTCGGCCCATTCCTCGAGCTGTCGCTGCTGATCGGCCACCATCGGGTCCCTCGAGAGCAGCGGGGGCTCGGGGAAGCGCTCGTCCAGTCGCAGCAGGATCTCGGTCGAGTCTTCGATGCCCTCACCGTCGAGGTCCAGGAAGGGAAGCAAGCCCGTCTTCGGGTTCCAGCGCGTGTAGTCTTCCTTCGACCGGGGCTCGCGCAGCTCGAAGGACACACCCTTGTAGAGCAGGGCGCGACGCACCTTCTCGGTGAAGGGAACACGAGCAGCCCCGTAGAGGACGATCATGCTTCGTCCGCTCCCCCTTGGCGCCGACCGCGCTCCTGGATGCCTGCCCGGCGATCGGCGATCGCCTCGGGCGTGACGCTCTCGAGGTGTCTCCGCGACAGACGCGTCTCGGTGCGCAACCCGTCGCCGAAGGTCTGGGCGTAGCCCTCGTCGATCATCTGCTTGTAGCGAACCAGGGACGCCGGATCGCAGGAGAGCATGTCGGCGGCCAGCGATTCGCACGCGGGCAGCAGCTCGCCAGGCGCGACGACGCGGTTCACGAGACCCCAGCGCTCGGCCTGGGCCGCATCGATGAAGTTCCCGGTGAAGGAGACCTCCTTCGCGCGTCCGATGCCGATGAGCCGCGAGAGCTTCTGGCTGAGCCCCCACCCGGGCACGATCCCGACGCGGGCGTGGGTGTCGGCGAAGACCGCCGCCTCGCTGGCGATCAACACGTCGCAGGCCAGCGCCAGCTCGAATCCGCCGGTGACCGCGAAGCCGTTGATGGCGCCGATGATCGGCCCCGGAAAGCGATGCAGCGCCGCAATCGTGTCCTCGTCCGACGCACCGGACGTGCCGAGCGGCGCGGCCGAGAGTTCCTTCAGGTCGAGCCCGGCCGAGAACGCCCGCCCCGCCCCGGTGAGGATCGCCACGCGCACGTCGGGATCGGCGGCGAGGCGATCGAAAGTGTCGCGAATCGCGTCGCGCAGCTCCGCGTTGAGCGCATTCAACGCGTCGGGCCGATTCAGGGTGATCCGGGCGAGGCCGCCGGACATCTCGACGAGCAGGATGGACATGAGCCCCTGGCAAGAGGGGCGGAGGATAACCAATGCCGGTTGGGCAGCCGAACTGGCGCCAGGGACCTGACACCGTGATGGCGAATCGGCGACAATCCGGCGCGTGCCCCCGTCGAGTGACACCTATCCGAAGATCTACGCCGTGGTGAAGCGCATTCCGAGGGGTCGGGTGGCCACCTACGGGCAGGTCGCCGAGCTCGCCGGCCTGGGTCGCGCGGCGCGGCAGGTGGGGTACGCCCTGCACGCGCTGCGGAGCGATCCGGCGCGACTGCCCTGGCACCGGGTGATCAACGCCCAGGGCCGCGTGAGCGTGCGGAGCGAACCGGGCGGCGACTCGATCCAGCGGCAGCTCCTGGAGCGCGAAGGCATCGAGTTCGATGCGCAGGGTCGCGTGCCCCTCGATCGGGTGCGCTGGCGCCCGCGGAGCCGCCGATGAAGCGCGCCCTCGGTCTCCTGGCGATCGTCCTCCTCGCGCTCCTCGCCGTGGGCGCGTGGCGCGCCTGGCAGCTGCCCTCCCGGCAGCTCGAGGCCGCGCCCCTCGAGGATCCGGCGATCGATGCCGATCGCGTGGCCGGGATCCTCGGCCGGACCCTCGTGCATCGGACGATCTCGCACTACGACCGGGAGCGGGTCGAGACCGCCGCCTTCGAAGCCCTGCAGAGCGAACTCGACCAGTCCTTCCCCCGGGTCCACGCCACCCTGGCCGTCGAACGCTTCTCCGATTGGAGCCTGCTCTACCACTGGCCCGGTAGCGACCCGTCCCTGGAGCCGATCCTGCTGGCGGCCCATCAAGACGTGGTGCCCGTCGACCCCAGCACGGCCGACCAGTGGGAGCAGCCGCCGTTCTCCGGCGCGATCGTGGCCGGCGAGATCTGGGGCCGCGGCGCCCTCGACGACAAGGGCAGCCTCGTGTGCGTGCTCGAAGCCGTCGAAGGACTCCTGGCCGAGGGGTTCTCCCCCGCGCGCGGCGTGTACCTCGCGTTCGGCCACGACGAAGAGGTCGGAGGCCACCGCGGCGCCGAGGTGATGGCGAAGGCGCTCGAGGCACGCGGTGTGCGTCTGGAGTGGGTGCTCGACGAGGGCGGCGTCGTGGTGCGCGACCTCGTCGACGGCTTCGACGATCCGATCGCCTTGATCGGCGTCGCCGAGAAGGGATCGGTCAGTCTGGCCCTCATCAACGAAGGCCCCGGCGGCCATTCGTCGATCCCGCCCGCCCAGACCGCGGTGGGCATCGTCGCGGCCGGGGTCCAGGCGCTCGAGCAGCAGAAACCGGAAGCGGATCTCGTCCAGACCACGCGTTCGACGATCGCGTTCCTCGCGCCCGAGCTCCCCTTCGCGTTCCGCTTCGTGCTCGCCAACCTGGGCGTCTTCGAAGGCTGGCTGCTGCGCGGGGCGAGCCACCTGCCGCCGCTCGACGCCGCGAACCGCACCACCACGGCTGCCACCATCTTCCATGGCGGCACCAAGGAGAACGTGCTGCCGCGTCGTGCCGAAGCCGTCGTGAACTTCCGGATCCGCCCGGGCGACAGCGTCGCGAGCATCACCGAGCACGTGCGAGCCACGGTCGCCGACCCTCGGATTCGCGTAGAAGTGGCCGGCGGCACGACGCCGCGCGAGCCGAGCCCCGAGTCGTCGGTGGACAGCGACGCCTTCGCGATCCTGCAGCAGTCGATCCACGCCCAGTTCTCCGACGCACTCGTCCTCCCCTATCTCGTGGTGGGCGGCACCGACGCCCGGCACTACGCGCGCGTCTCGGATGACGTCTATCGCTTCCTGCCGTTCCGCATCGCCGACTCGGAGCGGTCGCGCCTCCACGGGATCAACGAGCGCGTCGCCATCGACGACCTCGTGGCCGGCGTGCGTTTCTACCGCGACGCGATCCTGCGCTCCCAGCCAGGCGCTGGGACGATCACGCCCTAGCGGGTTGCTGAAGATCTCTGGACCGAGCCATGCGAGCGAGTTCCGGTGGCCTTCGAGGCGACGAAACCTAGGGCTGCAACAGCACCTTCCCCGTCGTGGCCCGCCCTTCGAGGGCGCGGTGGGCGTCGGCGGCCGCGGCCAGGGGGAACTCGGCGCCGATGCGAACGTCGAGGGCACCCGACGCCACGGCTTCGAGCACGGCGCCGGCGCGCAGCTCGAGTTCGGCGCGATCGGCGGCGTAGTGCGCGAGGGAAGGTCGCGTCACGAAGAGCGAGCCCTGGGCATTCAAGCGGCCGAGATCGAAGGGCGGGACGGGGCCCGAGGACTGGCCGTAGAGCACCAGGAGGCCGCGCGGCCGCAGGCAGGTGAGGCTGCCCTCGAAGGTCGTCGCGCCAACCGAGTCGTACACGACGTCGACCCCGCGGCCGTCGGTGAGTTCCTGCACGGCCTCGGCGAAGTCGACCTCCGTGTAACGGACGACGTGCTCGGCCCCGGCGCCGCGCGCGAGGGCTTCTTTCTCGGCGGTCGAACAGGTGCCGATCACCCGAGCACCGGCGCGCGCCAGCGTTTGCACGAGCAGCAGACCCGCACCGCCCGCCGCCGCGTGTACCAACGCCCAGTCGCCAGCGCGGGTCTCACGACAGCCGTGCACGAGGTAGTGGGCCGTCATGCCCTGCAGCATCGAAGCGGCGGCCACCGCGTCGGACACTGCCTCGGGGACGCGCACCAACAGGTCCGCGGGTGCGAGGAGACCCGTGGCGTATGAGCCCGGCGCCATCGCCCAGGCCACGCGATCGCCGGGGGAGAGGTCGCGCACCCCTGCACCCACCGACTCGACCACCCCCGCCCCTTCGAGCCCGAGCACGAAGGGCGTGGGCCGCGGGTAGAGCCCCGTCCGGAAGTAGACGTCGATGAAGTTCACGCCGCAAGCACGGGTTTCGACCCGCACCTGGCCCGGCCCGGGCTCCGGCAGGCTGGCTTCCCGGTAGTCGAGAGCCTCGGCGCCGCCCGTCGCGTCGACGTGGATCGCCTGGATCTTCACCGAGGCTCCTCGCGAGAGGCATCGGCGTAGCGCGCCTGTTCCGCTTCGTAGGCGTCGAAGCCCACGATCTCGCGCAGCTCGGCGAAGGGCAAGAGCCCTTCGACCTGGGTTCCGTCGCCGAGCGCCGCGAGCGCCTGTTGCATGGCGCGCGTCGCGGCGGACAGGAGCGTGAGCGGATAGGCCGCGATGCGATAGCCGAGCGACTCCAGGCGATTCGGCGGGAGGATCGGCGTATCGCCGCCTTCGACCATGTTCGCCATCTGGGGGACCGACGTCGCGCCGCACACCCGCTCCATCTCCGCCTCACTCGTCGGCGCTTCGACGAAGAGCAGATCGACGCCGAGATCGGCGAAGGCCTGGGCGCGCCAGAGCGCTTCGTCGAGCCCGTGGGTGGCGCGGGCGTCGGTGCGCGCCATGATGAGGACGTCGGCGCCGGCATCGCGGGCGTCCACCGCCGCGCGCACGCGCGACAGGGCTTCGTCGCGTTCGACCACCTGTTTCCCGCGCGTGTGACCGCAGCGCTTCGGCGCGCGCTGGTCCTCGATCATGGCGCAAGCGAACCCCGCCGCGGCATAGCCTGCGACGGTGCGACGCACGTTCATCGGGTTTCCGTAGCCCGTGTCCGCATCGCCGATCACGGGGAACGAGACGGCACTGCAGATCTGACGCCCCTGATCCTGCATCTCGCCGTAGGAGAGCAAGCCCGTGTCGGGAAAGCCGCGCGCCGCGGCGACGGCGAAACCGCTCATGAAGGTCAGGGGGAAGCCGGCGCGTTCGATGAGGCGCGCGGTGTGGGCGTCGTAGCAACAGGGCATCCGCAGCAGTGCGGAGCCCTCCAACAGTGTCCGCAACCGGTCGGCGGGGGACGTACGGGTCATGTCTCAACTCTCTCGGCCAACACGCGCAGCACTGGCGTCGTTCGGAATCGCGACCGGGATGGCTTCGTCGGGCAGGCGCGTACGGGGCAACTCGGCTTCGACCCGCTGCCCCGCGCGCTTCACGATGCGAGCCGGGGTACCCACCGCCGTGCAGTCGTCGGGCACGTCGCGCATGTGGATGAAGGAGCCAGCGCCCACCTTCGCGTTCTCGCCCACCAGGATCGGTCCCAGCAGGGTGGCCCCCGTCCCCACGTAGACCCGGTCGCGCAGGGTCGGATGGCGTTTCCCCTGATGTTTCCCGGTGCCACCGAGGGTGACGTTGTGGAAGAGCACGCAGTCGTCTCCGATCTCGGCGGTCTCGCCGATCACCACGCCACTGCCGTGATCGATGAAGAAACGCCGTCCGACCTGCGCACCGGGGTGGATCTCCACGCCCGACCACGCGTGGGCCACGGCGGCCACCGCGCGCGCGAGACGCCGGAAGCCCGAAGTGAAGAGCCGGTGCGCGATGCGATGGGCCCAGATCGCGTGAAGCGCGGTGTGTCCGAGGGCGGATTCCCAGCGGTCGCGCGAGGCCGGATCGTTGCGCGCGACGGCGTCCCAGTCTTCCGCCATCGCGGCCCAAAGCTCACCGGCCATGGGCGGCAGTGTACCACCGGCCCGAGAAGGGTACGTTTCGGGTCGTGTCCGACTCCCTCAAAGGCTTGTTGCAACTGCTCGACCTCGAAGACCTCGAGGTGAACCTTTTCCGTGGTCGCAGTCCGGCCTCGGGCGGGCAGCGTGTCTTCGGCGGGCAGGTGTTGGCCCAGGCGCTGATGGCCGCCGGGCGCACGGTCGAACAGGGCACCGCGCACTCCCTGCACGCCTACTTCGTGCGCCCGGGCGATGTCCGGATCCCCATCCTCTATCAGGTCGACCGCACGCGCGACGGGCGCTCCTTCACGACGCGGCGGGTCACCGCCATCCAGAAGGGGCGCGCGATCTTCCATCTCGAGACCTCCTTTCATGTGGACGAGGACGGTCCCCGGCATCAGGTCGAGATGCCCGACGTCCCGGATCCCGAGGGTCTTCCCACCTGGCAGGAGCGCTTCGCGCCGCTCGTCGAGCAGCTCGGGGACGGCGCGAGCTGGTTCCTCGGCAAGGGCCCGATCGACATCCGGCACGCGACGGCCTTCGACCCGATGCAGCCCGCCGAACGGCCCCCGCGCCTCGATGTCTGGATCCGGGCCGACGGACAGGTACCCGACGACCCGATCCTGCAACGCTGCCTCGTGGCGTATGCCTCGGACATGACGCTGATCGACGTCGCCGGCATGCCTCACGCCATGGACGCCCTCGCGACCGGCTACCAGCTCGCGAGCCTGGACCACGCGATGTGGTTCCACCGGGATTTCCGCGCGGACAGCTGGCTGCTCTATTCCCAGGAGAGCCCGATCACCTCGGGTGCCCGGGGGTTCACGACGGGACGGCTGTTCACCCAGTCGGGAGAACTCGTGGCATCGGTCGTTCAGGAAGGGCTGCTGCGCCCGGAAAAGCCCGCCGCAGAGCGCAGCTGACGGGCACGCGCTCCTGACGAACCGTGATCGGCCCCGGCAGCTGGTCTATCTTGCTGCGCCCGGGCCCCATCGGCCCGACCCCCCATCTCCGCCGGCTCCCGGTGGATCCCTTTCCGACCCGCACGCCACGAAGCCGCGCGGGAGAGGAGAATCTCCATGCGCGAAGCCGTCATCGTCGACGCGGTGCGAACTCCGATCGCCCGGGGCAAGCCGATCAAGGGCGACCTCTCGGGAATCCACCCGGGCACCCTGTTGGGCCGGGTCCAGGACGGGGTCGTGGACCGCGCCGGTGTCGATCCGGCCGAGATCGAGCAGGTGGTGGGCGGCTGCGTGACCCAGGCCGGGTCCCAGTCGAACAACATCACTCGCGTCGCCTGGCTCAACCGCAACAAGGGTTGGCGCACGGGCGGAACGACCGTCGACACCCAGTGCGGCTCGGGCCAGCAGGCGAACCACATCGTCTCGGCGTTCATTCGCGCGGGCTCCATCGACGCCGGCATCTCCTGCGGCGTCGAGGTGATGAGTCAGGTCGGCCTGGGCGCCAACGTGATCAACGGCCCCGGCTACTTCCAACCGCCCGAGTGGGGTTGGGACACGGCCCCGGACCAGTTCACCCACGCCGAGCGAATCGCTCAGAACCGCGGAATCACCCGCGACGACGTCGACGCCTTCGCGCTCGAGTCGCAGCAGCGCGCGATGCGCGCGCGCGACGAGGGCTACTTCTCACGCGAGATCCTGCCGATCGAGTCGCCGGTGCTCGGTGAGGACGGTCAGCCCACGGGCAAGACCCGCACCATCGACACCGACCAGGGCATCCGCCCCAGCACGCCCGAGGGCCTCTCGAAGCTGAAGCCCGTGATGGACGGCGGCATCCACACGGCCGGCAACTCGAGCCAGATCTCCGACGGTGCGGCGGCCGTGCTGTGGATGTCGAAGGAGAAGGCCGAGGAGCTGGGGCTCCGCCCGCGCGCGCGCATCGTCGCCGACGTCGTGGTGGGCACCGACCCCTACTACCTCCTCGACGGCCCGATCGACGCCACCAAGGAGATCGAGCGCAAGACGGGCATGACTGTGAGCGACTTCGACCTCGTCGAGATCAACGAGGCGTTCGCTGCCGTCGTGCTGTCGTGGGCGAAGGTCTTCGAGCCCGACATGGGCAAGGTCAACGTGAACGGCGGCGCGATCGCCCTCGGTCACCCGGTGGGCGCGACGGGGTCGCGGCTGATCGTGACGGCGCTCCACGAACTCGAGCGCCGCGACGCCACCACCGCCTTCATCACGATGTGCTGCGGAGCCTCCGTCGGCACCGGAACGATCATCGAGCGGCTCTCCTAGCCGCCGTCAAGGAGAGACACCGCCATGGGTTCGCTGGAAGGAAAGGTCGCGGTCATCACGGGCGCCGCGAATGGGCTCGGGAAGTCCCACGCCCTCGAACTCGCTCGCGAAGGCGCGCGCATCGTCGTCAACGACATCGGCACGAGCGTCGATGGCGAGGGCCGGGACGAGACCGCGGCGCGCGCCGTCTGCGAAGAGATCGAGAAGATGGGCGGCGAGGCCGTTCCCCACTTCGGCGACTGCGCCGACTTCGGCGACGCCCAGGCGATGGTGAAGACCGCCGTCGACGCCTTCGGCAGCCTCGACATCCTCGTCTGCAATGCGGGCTTCACCCGCGACGGCGTGATCTTCAACATGAGCGAGCAGGACTTCGACGATGTCGTGCGCGTGCACTTGAAGGGTCACTTCGCGCCGCAGAAGTTCGCGGCGATGTACTGGCGGGAAAAGAGCAAGACCGAGGGCGGCCCGGTGTACGCCCGCGTGATCGCCACCGCCAGCGAGTCCTTCCTGTTCGGCACGCCCGGCCAGCCGAACTACGCGCCGGCGAAGGCCGGCATCGTGGCGCTCACCCTGGGCACCGCGAAGGTGCTGCTCAAGTACGGCGGCACGGCGAACATCGTGATGCCCCGGGCGCGCACGCGCATGTCCCACCGCGGTCCCTTCGCCGCGATGTTCGACGTTCCCGAGGAAGGCTTCGACAACATGAACCCGGGCAACAGCTCGCCGCTCTTCGCCTACCTCGCGAGCCCCCAGGCCCAGAACGTCACGGCCCAGCTCTTCATCGTGTGGGGAAAGCAGGTGGTGGTGATGAACCGCCCCTCCCACGGCGCCACCTTCGACAACGACCAGGCCTGGTCCGCGGAAGACCTCCACAAGCACCTCGGGCCCCACTTCGAGAAGCAGGAGCCGATCGTCGACGGGTACCCGCTGCCCGAGGTATAGGCCGCCTCACCCCCCGGGTCCGCAGACGGCCCGACCGCCCACGCCGTCCCGCCCCGTGCGCTCCGCGATTGAAAGCGGACTCCTGGTCATGTTATGAGCGGTAGGGTCACTTGCGTCCAGGGAGTCCCACGTGGAGCGCGTTGCGATCGTTACCGCCCTGGTCTTGGCCGAGTATCTGGTGATCGTCTGGCTCACCGGCCAGTCCCGGGGTCGCCACGGGGTGCCGGCCCCCTCCATGACGGGTGACGTGGCCTTCGAGCGCTGGGCGCGTGTCCAGGGCAATACCGTCGAGCAGCTGGTCGTCTTCCTGCCAGCCCTGTGGCTCTTCGCCATGTACGTCTCCGAGCTCTGGGCCTGCGTCCTGGGGCTGGTCTTCTTCGTCGGCCGGGCGCTCTTCGCCCGGGGCTACGCCGAGGACCCGGCGAAGCGGGGTCCGGGCTTCATGCTGACCCTCGGCGCGAACATGATCCTGACCCTCGGAGCCCTGATCGGAGCGACCCTGGCGGCCTTCTGAGGGGCCGCCTCGGGCCCCTCGCACGCAGCCATGGCCCCGTGGGGAGAAGGCGATTCCGCGCCGGATTTCCACGTGACCGAATGTTCCGTCTGGGTCACGAACGATATACTGGGCGGCCTCGCGGCTTCGCCCGCGACCTGGGCCCGTGCTCTTCCGGCGCGGGCCGTTTTCCTCCCTGACCGAGCGCGCCGACCTCGACCCGGCAGCGGCCCATCCGCTGCGACCGGGCGGTGACCGAGTCGCGACTCCCAATTAAGCGAGACTCCATGTCCAGCAACAATGCGAAGTTGAATTCGTGGGTGGCCGAATTCGAAGCTCTCTGCCAGCCCGACCGTGTGCAGTGGTGCAACGGCAGCCAGGCTGAGTACGACGAGATGGTCGCCCTGATGCTCGAGGCCGGTACGGCCCGGAAGCTCGACGCGCGCCCCAACAGCTATCTGGTCTGGTCGGATCCGGCCGACGTTGCGCGTGTCGAGGACCGCACCTTCATTTGCTCGGAGCAGGAGATCGACGCGGGCCCCACCAACAACTGGGCCGACCCGACCGAGATGAAGACCAAGCTGCGCGGCCTCTTCGAAGGCTGCATGCGCGGTCGCACCATGTACGTGATTCCCTTCAGCATGGGTCCCGTGGGATCACCCATCGCCCACATCGGGGTTCAGCTGACCGACTCGCCCTACGTCGTGGCGAGCATGCACACCATGACCCGCGTCGGCAGCCGCGTGCTCGAGGTGCTGGGCGACGACACCTTCGTCCCCTGCCTCCACTCGGTCGGCGCGCCTCTCGCCGAAGGCCAGCAGGACGTGCCGTGGCCCTGCAACGGCGACAACAAGTACATCGTCCACTTCCCCGAGACGCGCGAAATCTGGTCGTTCGGTTCGGGCTACGGCGGCAACGCCCTGCTCGGGAAGAAGTGCTTCGCGCTCCGCATCGCCTCGGTCATGGCCCGCGACGAGGGCTGGATGGCCGAGCACATGCTCATCCTGAAGCTCACGCCGCCGGAAGGCCAGCCGCGCTACGTCGCAGCCGCCTTCCCCAGCGCCTGCGGCAAGACGAACCTCGCGATGATGACGCCCACGATCCCCGGCTGGAAGGTCGAGTGCGTCGGCGACGACATCTGCTGGATGAAGTTCGGCGACGACGGGCAGCTCTACGCGATCAACCCCGAAGCCGGCTTCTTCGGCGTCGCACCGGGCACGAGCATGCACTCGAACCCGAACGCGATGCTCTCGCTCAGCGAGAACGCCTTCTTCACGAACGTGGCCCTCACTCCGGACGGCGATGTCTGGTGGGAGGAGATGACCAAGGAGCTCCCGGCACGCCTGACCGACTGGCACGGCGAGGACTGGACGCCCGAAAAGGGCAGCCCGGCCGCCCACCCGAACGCGCGCTTCACGGCGCCCGCGAGCCAGTGCCCGGTGATCGCCGACGAGTGGCAGGACCCGAAGGGCGTGCCGATCAGCGCGATCCTCTTCGGCGGTCGCCGCGCCACCGTCGTGCCCCTGGTGAACGAAGCCCGCGACTGGCAGCACGGCACCTTCCTCGGGTCGATCATCAGCAGTGAGAAGACGGCCGCCGCCGCGGGCAAGGGCGTCGGCGAGCTGCGGCGCGACCCGATGGCCATGCTGCCCTTCTGCGGATACAACATGGCCGACTACTGGAACCACTGGCTCGAGATCGGACAGAAGGCCGGCGCGAAGCTGCCGAAGATCTACAACGTCAACTGGTTCCGGAAGAGCGACGGCGGCGACTTCCTCTGGCCCGGCTTCGGGGAGAACGGCCGCGTCCTCAAGTGGGTGTTCGAGCGCTGCGAAGGCACGGCGAAGGCGATCGAAACGCCGATCGGCAACCTGCCCCAGGAAGGCGACCTCGACACCAAGGGTCTGGACATCGACGCCGACGACATGGCGCAGCTGCTCCGGGTCGACGTCGACGGCTGGCTCCACGAGCTGCCCCTGATCCGCGAATACTACGAGCAGTTCGGCGCCCGCATGCCGCAGGAGCTGGTGAACCAGCTCGACGCGCTGCGCGAGCGGCTGGAAGCCGCGAAGAGCTAACGGACGAAGGCGCTGCGATCCTGCGACCGCGGCGCCTTCGCGCTCACCCCATGGCCTCGATCCCTCCCGATCCGGACGCCGCCGAGCGCCTGACTGCCGAGGCGCGCCGCGTGGTCGACCTGGTGCGTCGGACCCAGGCGCCGACGGAAGTCGCCGACGCGGCCCTCGCCCACCTCGAGCAGGCGACCGCGCTGCTCGCCCCCCACGCCCATCCAGGGCCCTGGGCCCAGCGCTCATTGGCCTGGGAGGACGGCTTCACCTCGTTCGAGCCGGGCGAAACCCTCGAGCAGTACTTCCCCTACAGCCCGCTCATCGGCCCGCGCAATCCGCTCGCGCCGCCCGCCGAGTTCACGGTGCGCGACGGCCGCATCCACGGCCGGGTGCGCTTCGGCGCGGCCTACATCGGCCCCCCGACCTGCGTGCACGGGGGCGTGATCGCGGCACTCTTCGACGAGCTGCTGGGCTCGGTCAACGTCGCCAACCAGGTCGGCGGGATGACCGGCACGCTGCGTGTCATCTACCGCTCGCCCACGCCGATCGACACCGAGTTGCGGCTCGAGAGTTGGGTCGATCGCACCGAGGGCCGCAAGATCTTCGCGAAGGGCACGATGCACGCGGGCGAAGTGCTCACGGCCGAGGCCGAGGGCATCTTCATCCAGGGCACCATCCAGCGCTTCGAAGAGATGCGGCAGCGGGGAGCGACCGCCGGCCCAGCGAGCGACTCGCCCGCCCGGTAACGTTTCCCAGCGCCCCGCCCCGCGCGGCGAGGGCACTCGGGTGCGCGACACCACCGGGCGTACGGTTTGTCGATCCGGCGGTGGACCGCGCGCGTATGATGCGAGGGAACCCCGAGCCCGGAGGCGCCATGTCCCCCTCTCATCCGACCGTCGTTCCCACCCTTCGATACACCGACGCACGGAAGGCCATCGACTGGCTCTGTGAGGTCTTCGGCTTCGAGCCGCACCTCGTGGTTCCAGACGAGGCAGACGGCGTCGCGCACGCCCAGCTCGTGCTCGGCAACGGCATGGTCATGCTGGGCAGCGCCCGCGACGACGAGTGGGGCCAGTTCGTGAAGCCGGCGAACGCACTCGGCGGCAACTCGCAGTCCGCCTACGTGGTCGTGCCGGACTGTGAAGCCCACTACCAGCGGGCGAAGGAACGTGGCGCGCGCATCGCGATGGGACTCGAGACGAAGCCCTACGGTGGTTCGGGCTACGGCGCCTGGGACCTCGAGGGCAACGTCTGGAGCTTCGGCAGCTACGACCCGTTCGCCGAATCCGACGGCGGCGCCTGAGCCCTCAGCTCGAGAGCAGGGTGCCCAAGGCTCCCAGCAAGAGCGCGCCATCGACCGCGACCAGCCCGTAGCGCTCGCCCGGCGAGAACGGCAGCAGCACCACCGCGGTCGTCCATGGAACGAACGCCAGAGGAAGAAGCGGATCGGGCGCCAGCAAGGCCAACAGCAGACCCAGGAGCGCGCTCCCGCGCGCCAATCGCAGCGGCACCGCCGGCCCGTAGCGTGCGGTCACGGCTTCGCCGTCGCGCAGGTTCGAGGCGACCACGTTGGCGAAGATCGTGGTGCCGATGATGGCAGCGGCCCAGCCCACGTCGACGACCGACTCCACACCCGCGATCGGCAAGCCGACGGTCACCGCGGTCCAGGCACCGCTGATGTAGAAGGGCTTCCACCAGCGGTGTCGCTTCAGACGGCGATGGAAGAGGCCGAGCAGGGCCACCGCCGCGAGCAGCACCCAGGCTTCGGCGGGCAGGCGCCACGCCGCCAGCGTCGCCACCACGACCCCGAAGAGGCTGAGACCCACCAGGCTGGGCGTATGCGTCTCGACGAAGTCGGTGCGCGCTGGCGTCGTCTCCCGATCCCGATCGCGATCGCGCAGCCGGTCGACGTTGTAGACGACCAGCGTTCCGGCGCCGGCGAGAACCGCGGCGTCGACCGCCACGGCGCCGAGCAGGATGCGCGCGACGGCCGCACACAAGGCCGCCGCCGTCAGCGCCACCCACACCGAGCTGAAAGCGAGGGTTTCGAGGACGCGGATGATCACACGCGCAACGGTACCCGAGTCCGACCCGTCGGCTCTTCGCTACGCCGAGGCGCGCACCCGCCAGGTTGCCCCGGAGAGCGTCACGCCGTTCGCGTCGTGATGCGGCTTCAGCGCCTCGCGCACCGCATCGGTCGCCTGGGCGCGCTGGGCGTCCGTCGCGTCTTGCATCATGCGCCCGGCCGGGCCCATCGCGAGCGAGAACTCCACCGCGACATCGAGCTCCGGCCCGCCGCCCAGGACGAGCGCCGCGTCGTCGGGCTCGACGGTGATGTCGCGGTAGCCTGCATCGCGCAGGATGCCCTCGACCCGGTCGGGGTCCGCCAACGAGAACGGGCCCGGCGCGCCCGGCGCCGGCATGTCGGGAGGCGGCAGAATGTCCGCGACCGCCTGCATCGGCACCATCACCCAGGGGTTCTCGGTCGGTGGCCGCCAGCAGGCGAACACGAGTCGGCCGTTCGGAGCGAGAGCGCCGCGCAGGTTCGCAAAGGCAGCCGTCGGATCGTCGAAGAACATCACCCCGAACCGAGACACCACGGCGTCGAAGTGACCCGCCGGGAAGGCGTGGAGCTGGGCGTCCGCGTTCACGAAGGACACCTGTTCGAGACCGTCGATCTTCGCGCGCTCGCGCGCCCGGCCGAGCATGACGGTCGAGATGTCGACACCGACCACTTCGCCCGCGCTGCCGACGCGACCACCGGCGTCGAGACTCGTCGCTCCGCATCCGCAGCCGACGTCGAGCACCTTCTCGCCGGCGGACAGCTTCGCCGCGTCGAGAACGCGCTCCCCGAAGACGGCGATCTGGGCGTCGATGCGCTCCTGGAGCGCCACCCACTTGTCTCCCGAGGCTTCGTTCCAGTAGGTGATCTGGTCCTTGTTGGGACCGTCGGCGGCGAGCGTCATGGGGCCTTCCTTTGCTGCGGGCGTCGCCTCAGTCTGCCGAATCGAAGCCCCAGGCGCCGCGGCGGGTGGGCGCCGCGACCGCCTCGGCGAGGGACCGCAGGAAGCGGTTGCGCGGCCACTGGACGGCGCCGAAGCGCTCCAGATGCGCGGTGTGCATCTGACAATCGATGAGCGTGAAGCCCCAGCGCGCGAGCTGCTGGACGAGCGACACGAACGCGACCTTCGAGGCGTCGGAGGCGTGGGCGAACATCGATTCGCCGAAGAAGGCCCGTCCGATCGAGACACCGTAGAGCCCGCCGACGAGCTGCCCGTCCTGAAACGCCTCGGCCGAGTGGGCGAACCCCGCCTCGTGCAGCGCAACGTATGCCTCCTGCATCTCGGGGGTGATCCAGGTGCCGACCTCCCCGCTCCGCGGCGTCGTCGCGCAGGCACGGATCACCTCGGGGAAGACGCTGTCGAGGCGGAGTTCGAACGGAGCCCGACGTACGACCTTCGCGAGGCTCCGCCCAACGTGCAGGGCGCTCGGGATCAGCACGGCGCGCGGGTCCGGTGAATGCCACAGGATCGGCTGGTCGTCGGAATACCACGGGAAGATCCCGGCGGAGTAGGCCAGCAGCAGACGCTCGACCGACAAGTCGCCCCCCACCGCCAACAAGCCCGAGGGATCGCTCTCGGACGGGTGGGGAAACACGAGTTCGGTCCCGAGGCGGTAGATCGGCATGGGAGTCGACGGGGAGACGGTCGCACGCGGCGGCCAGCCCTCCCCTTCTCTTGCACGGGTGCTCTTACACGAAGCGCGTCCAGCCGTCGGGGTGGCGCGACTTGTAGCGATGGTAGGCCAGGCACGCGGGATAGAGGAGCACGACGGCTGCCAACGCCGCGAGGTACGTATGTACCAACCCGCCAGCCTGCAGAGAACCCGTCGCGATGGCCATCGCGAGCAGCAGCGGGAAGTGCAAGAGATAGAAGAAAAGCGCCGTGCGACCGAGCACGAGGCACGGGTTGTACTTCCAGGGTTCCCCTCGCATTCGGCCCTGGACGAAGAGCAGCGCCGCCAGCAGCAGCGCCATCAATCCGAGTTCCAGACACGCGAACGAAAGGCTCGGCGGATACTTGCTGGTGTGGAGCCACTGGACCCAGGAACCATCGTCGCGGAGGAGCCCGAGGTTGCCGATACCGTTCGAACCTCGCACCGCCGTGAAGACCAGCAGACTCGCCACGCCTGCGAATGCGCAGTGGGGGGCGACCGCGTCCGAGGTCTCTCCACGCTCCCGGCGGCGCATGAGGTGGGTGCCGAAGGCCCACCCGAGCATCATCATCGCCAGCCAGGGCAGCACCGGGTAGGCCACCGCCGCAAGACCGAACTCACCCGGGGCGAGCAGGAGCGCGGCGACGGGGCCGACGTCCGGTCCGACCGGCGCGAGACGGGGCGTCAGGACGTCGCTCACGACGAACCAGGCCAGCGCGAAACCGACCAACCACGCAGAAGGCAGGCGGCGCAAGGCAGCCATCGCGACCAGCGAGGCGCCGATCGCGAACAGCACCTGGAGCACGAGCAGGTAGCGGCCGACGGCGGCGCTGGGCCCCAGCGAGAGCCAGCACGCCTCGAACGCGATCAACACGAGGCCGCGGGCCACCAGGTGTCGGTCGATGGAGCGTGCGGACTCGCCGCGGACCGTACGGCCCGCCACGCTCATGGCAAGTGAGGTTCCGGACAGGAAGAGGAAGGTCGGAGCACACAGGTGAGTGATCCAGCGTGTGAAGAACTGGGCGCCGTCGAGGGAGGTGCCCGCTTCCCAGCCGGGCACGAAGAACGCGGCAACGGGATACACCGAGTCCACGGCCAGACGACCCGTGTTCATGAAACCAGACGCGTGATCGATGGCCATCAAGATCATCACGAAGCCACGCAACCAGTCGATCGCGATGAAACGCTCTCTCGGCATGGTCTCCTCGAAGGCGGTCGGGTCCGCCGGGAGCGCAGCGTTCGCGCCCGCTACGACCGGTTCCGCGCCTAGCGGCCGACGAACTTGGGGCTGCGCTTTTCGAGGAACGCGGAGACGCCCTCTTTGTAGTCGTCGCTCGCGAAGCACACGCGAATCGACTCGGCGACCGCCTCGAGGTCGCGCTTCGCCGCCGGCTTGCTCAGCTCGAAGACGATCTTCTTGACGCTGGCCACGGTGAGCGGCGCGTTCGCCGCGATGCGGCCGGCGGTCTCTCGAACCGACGCCTCGAGTTCGGCCTTCGGGAAGACGTCGTTCACCAACCCGATCGCGTGGGCGTCGGCGGCCGAGTAGCGCTTCGCGGTGAAGAAGATCTCCTTCGCGCGCGACGGCCCGACCAGATCCTTCAGCATCTCGATCCCCGACATGTGGTACCCGAGCCCGAGTCTTGCCGCGGGTACCGCGAACACGGCATCGTCCGCCACGTAACGGAAGTCGGCGCAGAGTGCGATCGCGACGCCGCCTCCCACACAGAATCCGTGAATCATTGCGATCAGCGGCTTCGGAAAGGCCTCGAGCGCGCTGAACGCGCGCTGCCCGTCGGCGTCGTAGTCCTTGGCGGCGTCGCCGGTGCGCGTCTCGCTGAACTCGGAGATGTCGGCGCCGGCCACGAAGGCGACGTCACCGACACCGCGCAGGATCACCACCCGGACGCTGTCGTCCGCGGCGAGCTCTTCGAGTCGGGGCGGAATCTGTCGCCACATCTCCACGCTGATCGCGTTGCGCCGTTCCGGGTGATCGAAGATCAACCAGGCGACGCCCGGGTCGTTCGAGTCTCGTTCGATGCGTACGTGTCCGCCCATGGCGGGGCAGTCTAGTGGTTTCGAAGCGGGCCGGTTTCGACGGCCCACCGCTCGGGTGCCCTCCGCGCCGACGGCTTGACAAGAAGTGACTGTGGGTCAGAATACCGCCCGTCGGCCCCCAAGAGGCCGGGGGGTCGGGTTGCGTGGCAACCCCGCCCTGTCTCGAGCCAGCCAAAAAACCTGAATTCGATCAAGGTCTTGGCGCGCCCCCAAGGTCTTCCCGACCGCGCAACGCCGCCACCCCCTGGGGGAATCGCTTGAGCCTCTATCTACACGGGCTGGGACACGCCCACCCGGAAGCCGAGATCTCGAACCGTTTCCTGGAGTCGCTCGACATCGGCACCAGCGACGAGTGGATCCTGGAGCGCGTCGGGATCCGCTCTCGTCGCAGCGTCATGCCCCTCGACTACATCCGGACCACCCGCAACCGCGATCCGCGCGAGGCCCTGGACGCCGCCACCGACAACAACGCCAGCCTCGGTGCACGCGCCGCGCGGATGGCGATCGCGCGCGCCGGGATCACCGACACCGAGATCGGCCTGGTCCTCTCGGGGAACTCGGCCACGGACACGAGCGGCGCTCCGGCGGAAGCCTGCAACGTCGCCGCGGCGCTGGGTCTGGACACGCCGGCCCTCGACGTGAGCTCCGCCTGCACCAGTTTCTTCGCCCAGCTCTACTTCCTGTCGCTGATGGACCCGGCCAAGCTGCCCCCGTACGTGCTGCTGGTCGCCCCGGAAACCTTGTCGACGACGGTCGACTACGAGGACCGCGCGACGGCCGTCTTGTGGGGCGACGCCGCGGCGGCGGGGATCGTCTCCACCCGGGTTTCGGCTCCCGCCGAGATCGTGGCCAACGCGCTCGCCAGTCAGCCTTCGGGGCGCGACAAGGTCGTCGTCCCGCGCGGCCGGCACTTCCGCCAGGAGGGCCGGACGGTGCAGATGTTCGGCATCAAGAAGATGGTGGCGGCCGTCGAGCGCCTGCGCGACGAACTCGAGGTGCCCACGCGCCGCCTGCACTTCGTCGGCCACCAGGCGAACCTTCGCATGCTCGAGCGGGTGCGAGATCTCGCCGAGATCCCGACGGAGCGCCACCACACGAACGTGGAATGGTATGGCAACACCGGCGCCGCCAGCGCCGCCAGCGTGCTCTCGATGGAGTGGGAAAAGTGGCGACCCGGTGACGACGTCGCGGTGGCCGGTGTGGGCGCCGGCCTGACCTGGTCGAGCTACGGTGTCCGCTTCGTGGGAGAGAGTGCGTGAAGTACGAAGAGTTCCAGGCCCGCGACGCCTTCGACCACGCCGAGCTGCTCGCCTTCGCGCACGGTCGACTGTTCGATGATCCGCCGCTGGGTTTCGACGCCCGCCTGCCGCTGCCGCCGATGCTGATGCTCGACCGCATCACCCACATCGAGCGCAACGGATCGCGCGGAAGGATCGTCGCCGAGCGCGACGTGCGTCTCGACGACTGGTTCTTTCAGTGTCACTTCCTCGGCGACCCGGTCCAGCCGGGCTGCCTCGGCGTCGACGGTATCTGGCAGTTGTTGGGCTTCTTCTGCGCCTGGGCGGGCGGGCTCGGATCGGGCCGCGCGCTGGGCTGCGGTGAGGTGGAGTTCTTCGGCCAGATCCGCCCCCACGACCGCTGCGTTCGCACCGAGGTGGACGTCCGCCGCTACACCGAGCTCGAGAAGGCCGGCGCGGCCATGGTCATCGGCGACGCCACCCTGTTCGTCGACGACGCCCCGATCTACACCGTCAAGCGCGCGAAGGTCGGCACCTTCCAGGGCATTGCCTACCCCGACTACCCCCACCCCTCCCCGCACGGTCGCGGCGGGCAGATGGAGCGCTGAGCGGTCTCCCGCTCACGAGCACCCGACCCATGACGATGACCCCGGCCGAAGTCCTGGCGGCGATTCCCCAGCAGGAGCCGTTTCGCTTCATCGACGAGATCCTGGAGCTGGGCGACGAGCACATCGTCGCGGCCACCCGTTTCCCCGCCGACGCGGATTTCTATCGGGGCCATTTTCCCGGGAACCCCATCACCCCCGGGGTGATCCTGATCGAGGCCATGGCTCAGGCAGGCGTCGTGGCGCTCGGGATCTACCTCCTCGAGCGCGAGGTGGGCGCCGACGAAGCCAGCAAGTACACCACCCTTTTTACCGACGCCTCCGTGGACTTCAGCGGTATCGTCGCTCCGGGGGATCGTGTGCTCACGACCGGGCGCGTCGTCTTCTTCCGCCGTCGCAAGCTGCGTTGCGCGGTGGAGATGAAGCGCGAAGATGGGACGGTGGTCTGCTCGGGCACGCTCTCCGGCATGGGGGTACCCAAGTGACGAACCGCGTCGTCATCACCGGAATCGGGGTCGTGGCGCCCAACGGCGTCGGGACCGATGCCTTCAGCGGCGCCCTCCGCGCCGGCCTCTCGGGCATCCGTCACAACGAGGCCATGGCGGAGCACGGCTTCGGCAGTCAGGTCGCCGGCGTGCCCGAGGGCATCGACGAGATCGCCGAGAAGCACTTCGACGAAGAGCTCCTGCGCGCGATGAACTCGTCCCACCGCTATGCGGCGATCGCCGCTCTCGACGCCTGGCGCGACGCGGGGCTCACCCGGCCCAGCCCCGAGGACGACGCCGTCGATTGGGACACCGGCGCGATCATCGGGACCGGCATCGGGGGCATGGACACCACCGGCTCGCGCGTCGTCCCGCTCACCGACGCGAAGAAGGTGCGCCGCCTGGGCAGCACGGCCGTCGAACAGGTGATGGCCAGCGGCGTCTCGGCCCGTGTGTCGGGCCTCCTCAGCCTCGGCAACCAGGTCACGACGAATTCGAGTGCGTGCAGCACGGGCGCCGAGGCCATCGCGATGGGCGCCGAGCGCATCCGACGCGGGCAGGCGACGCGCATGCTCTGCGGCGGCGCGGAAGGCGAGAGTCACTACATCTGGGCGGGCTTCGACGCCATGCGCGTCCTCAACCGCAATCACAACGACACGCCGGAACTCGCGTCCCGACCGATGAGCGCGTCGGCCGGCGGGTTCGTTCCGGCGGCGGGCGCGGGCCTGCTCATGCTCGAGAGCGAAGAGAGCGCGCGCGAACGCGGTACCCGTATCTACGCCGAGGTCGCCGGGTCCGGCATCAACTGCGGCGGGCACCGCCAGGGCGGCTCGATGACCGCGCCCAACCCCAACGCGGTGCGGCGCTGCATCCAGCTGGCCCTCGACGACGCGGACATCGGCCCGTCGGATGTCGGTGCCATCAACGGCCATCTCACCGCCACCGGAGCCGACCCCAAAGAAGTGGCTTCCTGGGCAGTGGCGCTCGACCGCGCGCCCGGACAGCTGCCGCCGATCACGAGCACGAAATCGATGGTCGGCCACACGCTGGGTGCGGCGGGCGCGATCGAAGCGGTGGCCTGCGTGCTGATGCTCGACGGCGGGTTCGTACACCCGTCGACGAACTGCGAGGACGTCCATCCCGAGATCGAGCCCCATGCCGACTCGATTCCCCACGAAGCCCTCGACCGGCCCGACCTCGATGTCGTGGTGAAGGCGGGCTTCGGATTCGGGGACGTCAACGCCTGCCTGGTGTTTCGACGCCCTCGCGACTAGCGCCTACGAACCGAGAAGCCAAGCAATCAAGGAGAAGCCATGAGCCAGGAAGAAGTCTTCGAGCAGGTCGTCAAGATCCTCACGCCCTACGTGAAGAGCCAGGAAGCGCTCGACGCCGTCAGTCACCAGACCCACATCCTCGACGAGCTCAAGGTGAACTCCGCACGACTCGTCGATGTGGTGCTCGAATTCGAGGACGCGTTCGACATCGAGATCGCCGACGAGGACGTCGACAAGGTCGAGACCGTGGGCAACGCGGTGGAGCTCATCTCGGCCAAGCTCGGGTAGTGGGCGACACCGCCCCTTCCGACCTCTCGAGTCATGCCCGGTTCGCGCTGAAGATGCAGCGCGCGGTGGGGAGAGTTGTATCTCCTCTCACCACCGCCGCCGTGGGTTGGTTCCTGCGCGGATTCCTACGGCTGCGTTTCGTCGACATCGCGCCGCTGCGCCGGGCCTATCGAGAGCATCGCCAGCGCTCGGACGCGCCGCTGCTGATCTGCGGCAACCACCTGACGATGATCGACTCGGCCCTGATCGCCTACGCCCTCGCGTCGCCCGCCTGGTACGTCGCACACTTCTCGTCGCTCCCGTGGAACATGCCGGACCGCACCACCTTCGCGTCGAAGCCCTGGCAACGCCTGTTGACCTACTTGTACAAGTGCCTGCCCGTGGCACGCGGAGGGTCGCGCGAAGAAGTGGCGGGATCGCTGGCGCGCTTCGCCCATCTCCTGCAGCGCGGCGACGTCGGCCTCGTGTTTCCCGAAGGCGGCCGCAGCCGCACCGGCCGGATCGAGGTGGAGAGCGCGGCCTACGGCGTCGGCCGGATGGTGAAAGCCGTGCCCGGTTGTCGGGTGTTGTGCGTCTACCTCCGTGGCGACGCGCAGCAGGAGTACAGCGGGGTTCCGGAACGCGGCGACACGATTCGGGCGCGCATGGCGTGGCTCGAACCCAAGAGTGACCACGGCGGCTTGCGCGGTTCACGCGACATCGCGCGGCAGATCCTGGCGCGTCTCTCCGAACTGGAGCAGGAGCACTTCGATGCCGCCGCCTGAGGATCCGCGACGAGCACGTCCGATCCAACGCATCGCCATCGTCAACCGCGGTGAAGCCGCGCTGCGCTGCATCCGAACCGTGAAGGCGATGCGCGCGCGCGATGGCTCGGAGCTCACCTGCGTTGCGCTCTACACCGATCCCGACCGCGACGCGCCCTTCGTGCGCCAGGCCGATGCGGCCCTGCGCCTGGAGCCGACGGGCGCGACCGCCGTCAGTGCCTACCTCGATCACGAGGGTCTGCTCGAAGCCCTGCGCCGCTGCGAGGCCGATGCCGTCTGGCCCGGTTGGGGGTTCGTCGCCGAGGACGCCGCTTTCGCCGATCGGGTGAGCGAGGCGGGGATCACCTTCCTCGGTCCGAGGGGCGACGTGATGCGCGCGCTGGGCGACAAGATCGGCGCGAAGCACGTGGCCGAGGGCGCCGGTGTGCCGGTGATCCCTTGGAGCGGCGGCGAGGTCGAGAGCGTCGAAGCCGCCCGGGAACACGCCGAACGCATCGGCTACCCAGTGGTGCTCAAGGCGAGCGCGGGTGGTGGGGGACGCGGCATCCGCGTGGTCAGCTCCGAAGCGGAGCTGGCGCCGGCGTTCGAGAGCGCCCGTTCGGAAGCCCGAACCGCGTTCGGCGACGACCGCCTGTTCGTCGAATCGAGGCTGCGCCGCGGTCGCCACATCGAGGTGCAGATCGCGGCCGATCTCCATGGCACCGTGTGGGCCCTCGGCAGTCGCGACTGTTCGGTGCAGCGCCGACACCAGAAGATCCTCGAAGAGGCTCCGCCGCCCAGCCTCGACGCAGGGCGCATTCACGATCTGCTCGACGCCGCGAAGCGGCTCGCCTCGAGCGTCGGCTACACGGGCGTCGGCACCGTCGAGTATCTGGTCACGGACGACGAGGTCGCCTTCCTCGAGGTGAACCCCCGGCTCCAGGTCGAACACGGGCTCACCGAGGAACTCACGGGCGTCGACCTGGTCGAGCTGCAGATTCGCATCGGCAACGGAGAAGCCCTCGCACCCGAACCTCCTCCGAGCGAGGGAGCCGCGATCGAGGCCCGGGTCTGCGCCGAAGATCCGGAGGCCGACTTCCTGCCCTCGCCCGGGCACATCGCCCGCTTCGACCCCGCACTCGGTCGCGGCATCCGCATCGATACCGGCGTGGGGGTCGGCTCCGACGTCCCGCCCGACTTCGACTCCCTGATCGCGAAGGTGATCGCGATGGGGAAAACGCGCGAGGAAGCGCGGGCGCGCCTCGCCATGGCGCTGCGCGACTTCGACCTCGTGGTCGAGGGCGGCGCGTCCAACAAGGGCTACCTGCTCCACCTGATCGAGACCGAGCGCTACCGCAGTGGCGACGTCGACACCGAGTGGCTCGACTCCCACCCGGAACTGCGCGAGGGAGACGCCACCTACGCCGTCCCGGCGCTGTGCGCGGCGGCGGTGCTTTCTTACCAGCAGGGTCGCGATCGCGCACGCCGCGAGATCTTCGCCGACCCGGCGCACCTGACCCCGGCCTCGGCTCCCGCTTCGACCGGGCAACACATCGACCTCTCGTTCCGCGGTGAGTCCTACGAGCTCGACGTCTTCGCGATCGGCGCCTGGCGCTACCGCGTCCACCTCGACGGAAGGGTCGTCCCCGTAGCCCTGCGCAGCGACGGCCCCCACCGCGCCAGCTTCGAGTTCGGCGGCAAGAGCCTACGCCTGCTCTTCGATCACACCGACCAGGGGCTCCGGGTCGAGGTCGAGGGGCACCCCTATCGCTTCGCCACCGGCTCCGCCGGCCACGTGCGCTCGGGGACGCCGGCGATCGTCGTCGCCCTCGACGTCGTCCCGGGTGACCGCGTCGACGCGGGTTCGATTCTCGGCCGGCTCGAAGCGATGAAGATGGAGATCGGCTTCGAGGCACCGATCAGCGGCGTGGTGAAGGAAGTGCTCGTCGCTGCGGGCCAGCAGGTGGAAGCCGGCGAGCTGCTGCTGAAGATCGAGCCCGACGGAGACAGCGACGACGCATCGGCTCCGCGCCTCGCGATCGAGGCCGAGGTCGATCCGCTCGACGGCTTCTTCGTCGACGGGGTCCCGGACCTGGCCCAGGCGGAACAGGCGGCCCAGGGCGAGCGTCGGGCGGCGATGGACGCGGCGCGCGAGGAGATCCGCCGCGTGCTGATGGGCTACGACGTCAATCCCGACCGCGGTGAGAAACTCGCCGCCTTCCTGGAAGCGCCGCTGCCCGACGGCTTGAGTGATGGCTTCCGATGGGAGCTCGCCGAGGTCCGCCGCGAGCTGACACTGTTCGCCGACATCGAGCAGCTCTTCAGCCGCGCGCCGTTGCCGCGCCCCACCGGGGAAGCCGGCGCTTCGACGCGTGCGCTCCTGCTGGACGCGATCCGCCGCTACCGCGATGGCGGCGAGTCCGTGCCCGAGGGTTTCCGGGAGATCTGGCTGCGCGCCCTGGGGCACTTCGGGGTCGACTCCCTCGAGGCGACCGGCGCGCTCGAACGCGCCTTGCTGCGCCTGCTGGCGTCCCAGCTCGCTCCCGAACTGCGACGGCGGCTCGTGCTCGGGTGCCTCTCCCGCATCCACGCCCTCGCGGCCACGGGGATCGACCTGGGCGGCGATCGCGCCCTCGACGACGTGCTCGCCCGCATTGCCGGCCTGCGGGGCCTCGTCTCCGACGCCATCGCCGACCTCTGCCTCGAAGCGCGCTACACGATCTTCGAGGGGCCGCGCCTCGAGGTCCAGGCCGAGCGCACCTCGAAAGAGGTCGAGAGCTGGCTGGCTGCGGCCGAGGCGTCGCTCACCCACCCGCCCGAGTCGGTCCTGGCGCACCTCGCCAACGCGCCGCGGGCCGTCTTCCATCGCGTCGGGCGCTGGCTCGAAGACGACGACCCGCGACGCCGTGCGATCGCCGTCGCCGCCCACGTCCGTCGTCTCTACGGGCACCAGCGGCCCAACGCGCACACGTCGGGCGTGGTCGGTCCGGTCCACGTCGAGCGCATCGACCTTCCGGGTGAACGCATCGTCCTCGGCAGCCTGTCGCGCGTCGATGCCCTCGGCCCGACCCTCGAGCGGCTCGGACGCGCGGCGAGTGCCGCATCGAATCGGACGCCGACGCGCCGCGTGCACGCGATCGAGCTGCTCGTGCCGTTGCACGACGACACCGACGAGGCCGCCGTTTCGGAAGCCATCGCTCCGCTCCTCGGCCCGTCCCTGTCGACCCAGCGCCTGACCCTCACCTTCCTGCGAACGGGCACGCCGCCGACCCACCTGACCTTCGAGCACGAGGGCGCCGGCGCATCTCCGTTGCGTGAGCGCCGCGATCTCTGGGGCATCCATCCGGACACGGCCGCCCGCATCGACCTCGATCGCCTGCGCAAGTTCGACGTCGAGCGCCTCGACGCGCCCGAGGATCTCTATTGCTTCCACGCCCGCAGTCCCGAGATCCCCGACGACGAGCGGCTGCTGGTGTTCGCCGACGTGCGCGGACGCTCCCCCGACGACACCGATGCCCACGAGGCGAGCCTGCACGTGCCGGCGTTCGAGCGGGACTTCTTCGAGGCCGCGCGCTGCCTGCGCAATCACCTCCAGCTCCGCGACCCGCGCCGACGCCTGCAGTGGAATCGGTTGATGCTGTTCGCGACGCCTTCGGTCTACCTCGAGCAGGAGCTGGTCGAGTCCCTGGCGCGTCGACTCTACCCCGCCACCCGCCACCTCGGACTCGAGAAGGTCGTGGTTCGCTTGAACGTGCTGGATCGGGAAGCGCCCGAGTCACCGGCCCGCCCCGTCGAGATCGTCTTCATGGATCCCACGGGCAGCCGCCTCGAGCTCTCCTGGCGCGAGCCTCACCACGAAGCCCTCGAACCCGCCCAGACCTACGAGCGCAAGGTGGTCGCGGCCAGGCGCCGACGCCTCGTCTATCCCTACGAGATCGTCCGGATGCTCACCGGCGCACCGGACAACGTCGACCTCGCCGGCGACGGCGGCCTCCCGGCCGGTCACTTCGAGGAGTTCGACCTCGACCCCGATCATGCGGCGCCGAAGGCGAAGAGCGTCGCCGGACGTCCGCCGGCCCAGAACACCAGCGCGATCGTCTTCGGCGTCATCGACACCCCGACCGAAGCGATCCCGGAAGGCATGCGCCGGGTGCTGGTGCTCTCGGACCCGACGCTGGGCATGGGGTCGCTCTCGGCCGCAGAGTGCGATCGCATCGTCGCGGCCATCGACCTCGCCGAGGCCGAGGGCCTCCCGGTCGAGTGGGTGCCGGTTTCGAGCGGCGCGCGAATCGCGATGGACAGCGGCACCGAGAACCTCGACGCTACCGCGCGGGTGGTGCGACGGATCGTGACCTTCACCCAGGCGGGTGGATCCATTCACGTGATCGTGCAGGGCGTGAACGTCGGCGCCCAGAGCTACTTCGACGCCCTCTCCACCATGCTCCAACACACCCGAGGCGTGCTGATCATGACGCCGTCGGCTTCGATGGTGCTCACGGGCCGGGCCGCACTCGCGGCTTCGGGGTCCGTGTCGGCGGAAGACGAGGTCGGGATCGGGGGCTACGAGCGCATCATGGGCCCGAACGGCCAGGCCCAGTTCCTCGCACGGAATCTCGCCGAAGCCTACGGGATCCTCTATCACCACTACCGCTACGCCTACGTGGTGCCCGGAGAACTCGCGCCGCGACCGCTCCCGACCGACGATCCGATCGATCGCCGCGTCACCGAATCCGAGACGCGCCGCGCCCACGGCCACGACTTCGACCGCATCGGCCAGATCTTCGACACCACTGAGAACGCGGAGCGCAAGCGCCCCTTCGCCATGCGCGCGCTGATGGAGTCGGTGGTCGACCACGACTTGGGCCACCTCGAGCGCTGGCGCGGCTGGCGCGGCGCCGAGACCGCCATCGTCTGGGATGCCTGCCTCGGTGGCCAGCCGATCAGCCTGATCGGCATCGAGAGCCGCAACCTGCCGCGCGCAGGCGCGCCGCCCACCGACGGGCCGTCTTCCTGGACCGGCGGCACGCTGTTCCCCGGGTCGAGCAAGAAGGTGGCGCGCGCGCTCAACGCGGCGAGCGGTGTGCGCCCGGCGGTGGTCCTGGCCAACCTCTCGGGGTTCGACGGTTCGCCCGAGTCCATGCGCACGCTCCAGCTCGAGTACGGTGCCGAGATCGCGCGTGCCGTCGTGAACTTCAGCGGCGTCCTCGCCTTCCTGGTGGTGTCTCGGTATCACGGCGGCGCCTACGTCGTGTTCAGCCGCGAGCTCAACCCGGGCCTGCGAGCCGCCGCCGTTGAGGGCTCTTTCGCGTCGGTCATCGGCGGCGGGCCGGCCGCGGCGGTGGTCTTCTCGCGCGAGGCACGCGCTCGAGCGCTGCGCGACCCCGAGATCGCGCGCCTTCAGCGGCTGTCCCAGCGGCACGACGACCCCGAGGCCCGCGCCGCCTTCGAGGCTGCCTACCGCCAGGTGCTCCTGCAGAAGCAAGCCGAGATCGGAGCGGAGTTCGACGCCATCCACTCGGTGGAACGCGCCCTCGAAGTGGGATCGCTCGAAGGACTGATCGCCGCGGAGGAGATCCGTCCCTTCCTCGCCGGTCTGGTGCGCGGCGGCGAGATTCCCCAGCGCGACTAGCGCTCGAGCGACTCCAACACGCGCCGCGCCACCTCGCGCACGCCATCCTCTTCGTGCTCCAGCCGCTCCTGGGCGGCAGCGCGCACGCGGGGATGGTCCACCCCGATCAGTGCTTGCAGGGCGGCGACGGACACCTCGGGGACGTCGTCGTCGAGGGCGTCGATCAGCGCCGCGCGTGCTGCGGGTTCCTCGCTCCCCGCGAGTTGCAGCGCCGACCAGGCGCGCATGTCGGCCGGGAGCGCCGGGTTCTGGACGGCGACCAGGAAGGCGGTCGGATCCGCCACGGCCGGCGTCACGTTCGGAGCGGGATCGGGCACGGGATTCGCGGGCTGCGTGGGAAGCGCGACGTCGTCCCCGCTGCCTCGCGCGACCCAGGTATCCGGGCCGCCCTCCAACGCGAACTTGAGGATCTCTCCCGTGTCGGGGTCGGTCCGCACGAGCACGGGCGCACCGGCGGCGAAGCCCGTGATGCTGTACCGCGCGTCGTCGCTGCACGGCACGGCGTCGGCTGCACCCCAACTGCGTACGAGCAGCGCAAGCAGACACACGACGACGGCGCCCAGCAGACCTCGCGAGATCCAATCGGCATTCATGACGCAAGCACTCCGCAAGCGAGAGGAAGAACGAACCGCGAGCCAGGCTAGCAGCTCCGCGTTGCGCCCTTCGCGTGATGGGGGTCACCGTCGTCGTGGCAGGCCGGGTGACCCGGGTCACCCGCAGTGTTTCGAGTTTCGCCGAAACCGGGTCCAGGACGGGAGGGTTTCGGGGAGCGAGCACGATGGGCGTGCGAACGATCGTGGGAGTCGCGGGGCTGGTCTTCTCTTTGGGGGCCGGCACGGCGCAAGCAGAGATCGTATTGGAAGGAACGCGGCAGGTGACCCTGGAATGGGACGCCGCGACGGGAGCCATCGGGTACTACGTCATCGTGACGCGCGACGGCGGGGCCGCCCGCGTCGAGGCGATCTCGATGGACCCGAAGCAGAAGCTGAAGGGGCGCTTCGGCGAATCCCTGGTGGTCCAGGTAGCGGGCTTCGACAGTGAAGGCACGGCGGGGCCGATCTCACCGCCCTCCGAGGCGCTGCGCTTCGCGCGCCGGGGCAGCGGCGCGAACCCGCCGCCGGACGAAGACCCGGGCTCCGGGGATCCGGGCAACGGCGGCGGCAACGAACCGCCGCCGACCGGCAGCGGCGTTCGCTTCGACCACGACGGCGATGGCGTCTCGGACTGGGTCGTCGGTTTGGGTGGAGCGCGCACGCTGTGGCGCCGCCAGGCTGGTGGGACCATCGTCGAGGCCACGCTACCGCCGGGGCCTGGCGCCCTGGTCGCGCGCGGAGACTTCGACGGGGACGGCATTGCCGATCTGGTGTGGCACGACCCGGCGGCGGGTGTCGTCACGCTGTGGCCGATGGGCGCGGGCGGGGCCAGCGGTGCGCGCACCTTCGCGACCGATGGGCTGGCCGCCGCCGAGCGGTGGCTGGTGGCCGGGTCGGGCGACATGGACGCTGACGGGCGCGACGAGCTCGTCTGGTTCAGTCGCGTTGCCGGGCAGACGGTGGCTTGGAGCCTCGAGGGAGCCGAAGCCACCGCGGTGACCGCCGACGGACACTTCGGTGCCTGGAGTATCGTCGCCATCGACGACTTCACCGGAACGGGCACGGCCCGGTTGCTCTGGCTCGACGAGCGCTTCCGCGAGCTCGAACTCGATGGCGGCAACCTGGGCGGATTGGACCCGGCTTGGCGCGTCGCCGGCAGCGCGGATCTGGACGGCATCCCGGGCGCGGAGCTCGTGGTCCGACACCGGGATACGGGCGCCGTCGAAGCCTGGTCCCTGAGTGCCGGATCGGTGAGTGGAGGTGCGGTCGGGATGGACCCCCTCGAAGCCGCCGACACGCTGCTCGCCGGCGGCGACTACGACGGGGACGGGGTCGAAGATCTGCTCCGCGCGGGCGGCGGAGGCGACATCGGGCTGTGGCTCTCCGGCGCGTCGCTGCTCGACCCGGTCGAGCCCTTCCTGGCACCGGGCGCTGCAGTCCTCGCCGGGCGTGGTTCGGACGACAGCGTCTTCCGACGCCGGTTCTGTAGCGGCGACCTCGACGGGAGCGGCGCCGTGGATGGCTCCGACTACGCGGTGCTCCAGCGCTGCTTCTCGGCCGATTCCGTGACGGGAGAGTGCGCAGACGTCGACATGGACGGCGATGGGGTCCTTTCCCTGGAGGACGCCAACCTGTTCATCGAACGCTTCCAGGGGCGCCGCTGCGGCGGCTGAGCCCCCCTGTCGGGGGCTTCCTGGCCTGGGGTAGGCGATCCGCGGAAACCCTCCAGACCGGGAAGCGTAGAGAGGCCTCGCGGCGTTGCCGCGGGGCCTCTTTCCTTTGGCGAGCGCGGATCGGGCGCCCTGGACCTGCGCTTACGTGCGGTGGCGACCGCGCAGGCCAAGACCCAACAGACCGAGCCCCAAGAGGGCTGCCGTCGTCGGCTCTGGCCCGATGTAGGGCGAGGTGCTGGCGTCGGCGGCGCCGAAGAATCCATTCACGGCCGTATCGAAGCTGGGGAAGCTGCCGGGTGCGTCCGCGGAGAACGTCAGCACGATGGTGCTGGTATAGGCGTCCGCCGCCGCCCCCGTCGGGTTGGGAGCGATCTGATCGACGAGTCGGCAGAGGTCCGGCTGGTCGCACTGACCCTCGAGGGCGCCGACCGTCCACGGGGCCGAGCCGCCGAAGGACGCGAGCTGCGCCGCCGGTGCGTCGACCGACGCGTTGCCAACCAGAGCGACGTCGTAGCCCAGGGTCAGTATCGCGCCCGAGGCGCTCTCGCCGGCGTTCACGAGGAGGTCCACCACGACGGTGATGGTCTCACCGGGGATGTAGCTCGCCTTGTCCGTCGAGATCGCGACCGAAGCGGCGTGGGCCGTCGCTACCAGCCCGAGGACAGCGAGGACAGCGAGCATCCCGAGTACGGGATGAGGGACGCGCGTCATGGGGCCCCTCCTCGAAACGAAAAGAGCCCCGAGGTCGAAACCTCGGGGCTCTCTCATTCACACGGTCTCCGCAGAAGCGGAGCCCGGCGCCTCAGCTGATTAGCTGCGGCGGCGGCCGCCCAGCGCGAGGCCGAAGAGGCCCAGGCCGAGAAGCGCAGCCGTGGTCGGCTCCGGCACGATCGTGACACTCGCGTTGGCGTTTGCGGCGCCAAAGAAGTTGTTCACGGCCGTCGTGAAGTCGATCGTGCCAGCGTTGCCAGCCAGGAACGTCAGGACGACGCTCGAAGCATACGCCGGGCCCACTGCGGCACCCGTCGGGTTCGGAGCGATCTGGTCGACGAGGCGGCAGAGGCCGGGGGCGTCGCACTGACCCTGGAGGGCCGCGACGGTCCAGCCAGCCGAACCACCGAACGACGTGATCTGAGCCGCGCCGGTATCAACGGATTCGCCCGAAACCGTCCCGGTGTCACCCGAGCCGAAGCCCAGCGTCACGATCGCACCCGAGGCGCTTTCGCCGTCCGCGATGGCCAGGTCGACCGTCACGGTAATCGTCTCACCAGTGATGTAGCTCGCCTTGTCCGTCGAGATCGCGATCGAGGCCGCGTTGGCCGAAACCGCGAATCCGAGAACGGCGACTACCGCAATCAAAGTCCGCTTCATTGTGACATCTCTCCTCAGTTGTTGCGTCTGCTGCCGGTCAGGCCCGGATCGACGCGTGCGTTAGAAACCAATCAGAAATCGAGAATCAAAAAGTGCTTGAACCGTTCAGGATCAGCTGCAGGGCGGCGTGCCGGCGCAACCGAGGCCCGAGGGACCGGGGGCACCCGTACCCGTGAACTGGTTCAGGAAGCCCGGGTTGAAGTCCGTACCGTCGACGTCGCCGTCGCAGTCGATGTCGGTACCGGTGCCGCCGTCCGTGCCACTGCCGGTGAAGTCGGACAGGAAGCCGGGGTTGAAGTCCGTGCCGTCGATGTCGAAGTCGTTGTCGAAATCGCCATCACAAGCGTTGCCGTAGCCATCAGTGTCGGTGTCGCAGTTGATCGGGGCGGCATTCGCCACGCCGCTGCAGTTGTCGAGCACGTCCGGAACGCCATCAGAGTCGGCGTCGGGAGCCAGCCCGGCGAAGGCCGGGAAACCGACCATGAGGGTGAAAATCATCGTTGCCAGTACACCAAACTTCATTTCGTCTTTACTCCTCGGTGTTACGGGTATTGGGCATTAGGCCTGATTCGTAGGCTCTTGTCCAGCTTTACCTGGGTCTGCATCCAGCCCCGGCACCCCCGGGGGTTCGCCTCCGCATCGGTCTGAATGCGTCCCGAATCCTACACGCGATCTCGCGCTTGCCTCCATGACTCTTTCGTGGCTTTGCGACCGCGACCGAGTGACAGGTGTTTTCAGGACTTATCGGGAGCTTGGCTCGGATTCCGAAGGGCTCTGAAACCTGCCTGGAAGGCGCCTGCGATGAAACTCCCGTGTCTGACCGGGCATTGGCTGGATCCCAGCCGTCGCCCGTCGCAGTTCCAGTCTGCAAACCCCATGCCCGAGCGGGGAAAAATCGTAACTCCCTGAAAATGCAGTGAAACGCGATCCGAGCGACCCCCCGAAAGGTGGAAAAAGTGTTCCCAGGGAAACTCAGGTTAAGAAAACCGTTTCCCTCGGCCCCTTAAACCCCCCTGGGGGATCCGATCTCCTTCAGGGCGGGTCCCAATGCCCCCGCAAACTGCTCGAGGCGCGCCCGAGCGCGGTCGCGTGCGATCGGCTTGGAGGTGAGGAGCGGGGTCGAGAGCCGGACCGCCACGGGCAGTTCTTCGCGAGCCGCCGGCGTCGCATCCAGGGCGAGCAGGGAGCGCGTGGTCTCTTCGAGCACCCCCGGGGAGTCCTCGAACCAGTGGGCCACCAGCATCCGCCGGGACCCGAGGCGCAGGGTCCGGAACGTCGCCGGGCGGCCGGCGAGCGCGTGGGTCTCCTCGCGCTCGACCGTCCAGCCACTGCCTGGGTAGGCGACCTTCGGAGAGAGGTAGCTGCGGACGCGGTTGTCCAGGTCGGCCTGGCCGACGAAGACGTCGACGGCTTGCTGCCCGGCCTCGTAGCGACGGTGGAGGGTCTGGCGGAACTTCGCCTTGCCGAGGAACAGCCAGTCGACCTTGATGTCGGTGCCCTGCCAGTCCCCGAACTCGAGCGGCAGCGCCCCGGCCACGGCCGCCGGCTCGGTATCGGGGCGCTCGAAGGGCGGCAACCAGGAGAGGGCGAACAGCGCCAGGCAGAATGCGAACACACCCGCAAAGCGAGGCTCGATCCGCGCGAGCGGGGCGCCGGCACCCCGCACCGCCCGCTCCCACGAGGACACCGGGCCCGGGTCCTTCCACACCCGCTCGAGCAGACCGTCGATCGCGTAGAGCAGGAGGACCCCGCCGAGCAGCATCACGACGCCCTGCAGGTTGTGGATGCTCGAGATGTCGGCGTGGGGGTTGAACACCAGCCCGACGCAGCGGAACCCATTGATCAGGAAGGCGACAAAGGGGGAGGCGGCCAACAGGGCGACGGCGTGGCCCCCACGCCGTCGGAAGAGTTCGACCATCAGCACGCTCAGCATCCCGAGCGTCTCGATCGAGCGCATGCCGCTGCAAGTCTCGATGATCTGGTAGTAGCCGTCGCTCATGATCAGGCGGTCGCCGGTGAGCAGGACGTCGAACCCCAGGATCTCGATCAGGAAGGCGGTGAAGCCGGCGGTCCAGATCTGGAGCTTCCACAGAATGGCGTTGGTCAGGGGCGCCGGGATGGGCACGGCGAACAGCAACACGGCCGCCGGCAGCGCGACCACCCGCAGCCCGGCGGGCCCGCAGAGCGCGTGAGCGGCCCCCAGGAGCCCGGGGATCAGCGCGATCGCCTGGAGATCCGGCGCGCCGGCCAGCAACGACCAGACGAAGATCCCGGCGGCCGCGGCGAAGAGCACCGCCGTCCATAGGAAGGGAGCGGGTGCCCCGAAGAGCTTTCCGAGACGCGCGCGGCGCCTCCATACCAGCCACGCGCAGAGCCCGAGGACGATCCACGGCGAGCTGTCCGAGGGCTCGAAGAAGAACTCCTCGACCTCGCCGGACAGCAAGACGAGATTGGTCTCCGGCTGAAACCCCAGGAGCTCGCGACAGGCGAAGCCCAGCAGCACCAGCGCGCCGGCCAGACCCGCAGCCATCCAGGGGCTGCCTCCCGGCTTCGCCGTCTTCGGGGCCGGGGCGCCGGGGGGCGCGTCCGGGAGCTTCTGAGATTGCGCGGGGGCGTCGTCCAAGATCTCTTCCAGCAGATCGGTGTCTTCCAACGGATCGGGTCGCGGCGCGCGAACGGTACCGCGCGAAGCCGCGAGTGTCTGACGCCGAGGTGAGGTCCCGGGTTCCACATCGGCGGAGTCCCGCCTCGACTCCAGGTCGGCCCGGCGCGGCCCGGGTGCAGGGGGGCCTGGCCCGCGTGGCCTGCCCAACGCACACTCGGTCGCGAGGGGAGGGGGTTCTGGCGGAAGAGCCGGACAGGGGCACGGGTGGGGTTTCCTACCGACCGGTCGAAGCGGACTACTTCGCCGACCGGGGACTGCGACGCTTCGCCGGCGCCGGTTCGCTGTGGGCGCTCGGAGTCGGTGCTGTCATTTCCGGTGACTTCTTCGGCTGGAACTTCGGCCTGGAGGCCGGTGGCTTCGGTGGCCTGCTGATCGCGACCGCGATCGTCACCGTCCTGTTTACGGGTCTCTGCTTCAGCATCGCCGAGATGACGGCGGCGCTGCCCCACACCGGCGGCGCCTATTCCTTTGCACGCTCGGCGATGGGTCCTTGGGGCGCCTATGTCACCGGCCTCGCCGAGAACATGGAGTACGTCCTCACGCCGGCCGTCATCGTCGTCGGCATCGGCGGCTACCTGGGGGCAATCACGGGAACCCCCGCCGAGGCGGCTCCGCTCTGGTGGCTCGCGACCTACGTCGCCTTCGTCGGCTTGAACGTCGTCGGAGTCGAGGCCAGCCTACGCTTCACGGTGTTCATCACCTTGGTCGCCCTCGCGATCCTCGTGGTGTTCTACATCGGCGCGATCCCCCACCTCGACATCGCGACCCACGCGCTCGCCCGGGGCGATCGGCCCTGGCTTCCGAATGGCTGGGCCGGCGTGTTCGCCGCCCTGCCCTTCGCGATCTGGTTCTACCTCGCGATCGAGGAACTGCCGCTCGCGGCGGAAGAGGCGCATGCCCCCGAACGCGACCTGCCGCGCGGAATTCTGCTCGGACTCGCCACGCTCGTCGTCTGCGCCTTCCTGACCCTGATCCTGTCGGCGGGGATCGCGCCCGGCAGCGCGGCGCTGGGCAAGAGCGACGAACCCCTGTTCGACAGCCTGCGCACGATCTTCGGCGACGGACTCGGCGCTCGGGGGCTCGCGCTGGTCGCCGTGGCTGGCCTGGTCGCGAGTTTCCACACGATCGTGTTCGCCTACGGTCGGCAGATCTTCTCGCTGTCGCGCGCGGGCTACTTCCCGCGCTGGCTCTCGAAGACGGGCCGACGCCAGACGCCCCACCGCGCTCTCTGGGTGGGGGCGGCGATCGGGTACGCCGTCGCGGCCACCGTCCACACCCTCGGACCGGAGCATCCCGTGGGAGCGGTCCTGTTGAACCTCGCCGTGTTCGGTGCGGTGCTCTCCTACACCTTCCAGATGACGTCCTACATCCTGTTGCGACGTCGCTTCCCGGACATCGAGCGGCCCTATCGAAGCCCCTTCGGCGTGCCGGGTGCGGTCGCGGCGCTGGTGATCTCGCTGGTCACGCTGGTCGCGCTGTTCGTGAGCGACCCCGTGTACCAGCGCGTCGCGATCGGCGCGGCCGTCTGGTACGCCCTTGGTCTGGTGTACTTCGCCGTGTACGGACGCCACCGTCTGGTGCTGTCTCCCGAAGAAGCGTTCGCCATGGATCTCGGCGCAGGTGCGCCCGAGGCCCGCGATGCTGAGCCGACCCCGGACCCGTAGAATCGCGCCATGACCGATCCCGTCGCCGACCTGCTCTCGTTTCTCGATCGATCACCCACGCCGTACCACGCGGTGGCCGAATGCGTGGCCCGGCTCGAACGTGCGGGCTTCCGCGCCCTGGATGCCGGGGCACGCTGGAAACTCGACGCCGGTGACAAACGCTACTGCGTGCGCGGCGACGGGAGCCTGGTCGCTTTCGAGATCGGCCAGGCGCCGGTCGCCGACGCGGGCTTCCGCTGGATCGGCGCACACACCGACTCCCCCAACCTGCGCGTGAAGCCCCTGCCCGACGCGAGCGCCCATGGCTACCAGCGCGTGGCGGTCGAGACCTACGGCGGCGTGCTGCTCCACACCTGGCTGGACCGCGACCTGTCCTTGGCCGGCCGCGTGACCCTGCGCGGAGCCAACGGCCCGACCACGGTGCTCGTCGACTTCGCGCGCCCGTTGCTGCGCGTCCCGAACCTCGCGATCCATCTCTACCGGGAGATCCGCACCGACGGGCTGAAGCTCAACGCCCAGACCCACGGGATCCCGGTGCTGGGGCTCGAGGATGCGCCGGCGCTCCCGGAGCTCCTGCTCCAGGAGCTCCGAGCCCAGGACCTTGCGCCGAAGTCCGTCGCGGCATCGGACCTCCTCGGCTTCGACCTGATGGCCTACGACACGCAACCGGCTTGTGTGTCGGGAGCCCGCGGCGAGTTCGTCCAGGCCGCGCGTCTCGACAACCTGGCGTCGTGTCACTCTGCGGTGTCGGCGTTGCTCGACGCGGGCGCCGCCGGCCCGAGTCGCGTCCACCGCGGCTTCGTGCTCTACGACCACGAAGAGGTCGGCAGCCGCAGCGCCCAGGGCGCCGGCGGGCCGCTACTCGCGGAAACGCTGGAGCGCATCGCGGGGGGCACGAAGGACGCGGCGCCCGACAGCCTCGCCCGCGCGCTCACCCGCAGCGTGCTCGTCTCGGCGGACATGGCCCACGCCCTCCACCCCAACTACGCCGATCGCCACGAGCCGGGGCACCAGCCGCGGATCGGAGCGGGACCGGTCATCAAGATCAATGCCAACCAGTCCTACGCGAGCGACGCCGTCACCGGCGGGTTGTTCGCCGACCTCTGTCAGCAGGCCGGCCTCGAGCCCCAGTACTTCGTCGCCCGCAACGACATGGGCTGCGGTTCGACGATCGGACCGATCTCGGCCGCGCGCGTCGGCATGCCGACGGTGGACGTCGGCAACCCGATGCTCTCGATGCACTCCTGCCGGGAGATGGCGGGCAGCGCCGACGTCGCTCCGATGATCGACGTGCTGACCCGCTTCCTCGCGCCCGGCGATGGCTGACCTCGGGACGGAGGGAACACGACCGTGAACGACGAAGGCGGCGACCGGGCTTTCATCGAACGCAGTCTGCGCATCGCCATCATCGGCGTGGTCGTGTTGGCGATCGTGGTGGGCACGCTCTGGGTGCTCAAAGGAGCCCTCACGCCCCTCGTCGCGGCCTGGGTCATCGCGTACCTCTTCGATCCGCTGATCGACCGCTTCGAGGCGCGCGGCGTGCCGCGCGGTGTCGCGATCCTGCTGCTGCTGGTCCTGGTGGGAGGTTCGCTATTCGGCGTCGCCTTCGTGTTGATACCGGCGATGCAGCGCGACATCGCGACCTTGTCGGCGAGCCTGCCGGGCTACCTCGAGACCGCGGTCCAGACGCTCGGGCCCCGCCTCCAGGAACAGTTCGGGATCACCCTGCCCCGCTCGGTGCAGGACGCGATCACGTGGCTCCAGGCGGGCGAGTTCCAGATCCCGCTCGAAGCGACCCGGGAGCTCCTGCAGCAGGTGGTCCGCGGGGTGACGGGCACCGTCGGCGCGCTGGTGTCATTGCTGATCATTCCGGTGCTCGCCTACTACCTGCTCGTCGAGTTCGATCGGATCCGACTCGCGGTGCTCGACCTGGTACCCCGCAGCTACCAGGACAGCGTCGCCACCCAGGCGGCGCGGGTCGACGCGCTCGTGTCCGGGTTCATTCGAGGCCAGCTCACCGTCTGCCTCGTGTTGGGCGTCCTCTACGCCGTCGGATTCGCTGCGATCGGCGTCGATCTGGCGATCGTCATCGGGGTAGCGAGTGGGCTCCTTGCGATCATTCCCTACGTCGGCGGCGCACTCGCGTTGATCAGCGCCGCGGGGATGGCCCTGCTGGAGTTCGGTCTCGACGTCCACGTCGCGCTGGTGGCGGCCTGGTACTTCGTGGTGCAGGGGCTCGAAGGGTTCGTGCTGACCCCGCGGATCGTGGGCGGAAGCCTCGGCATGCACCCGGTCACGGTGATCGTCGCCCTCCTGATCGGAGGCGACCTGCTCGGCTTCCTCGGTCTGCTGATCGCGGTTCCGTTCGCCGCCGTGGTGCAGGTCTTCCTGCAGGACCTCGTCGCCATGTACCGCCGCTCCACGCTCTACGACGACGCGCCGGGAGGGGCTTAGGCGCCCAGCAGCGGCTGGCGACGCCACCCGGGGCCTACGCTAGCTTCGCGCGCGATGTCGGAACCCGAGCACGATCAACAGTCTCTCGAAGCGAAACAGCGCGACGCCGACGCAGCGTCCGGTGACGAAGAGGACGACGACGAAGTCTCGAGCCCCTTCGACCACCCGGCGTTCCTACCGGTGCTCTTGTGGGGCGCGTCGGTCTGGTTCGGCTACGACGGCTGGTTCAGCGAGACGATCGAAGCGGTGAACTTCAATCGCTACGGCTTCTTCTTCCTGGTCGGGTTTGCGATCTACTTCACGGTCTCCGAGACGATGCGCATCCCGTTCCTGCTGCCCGGGCTCTGGGCGGTGTTCGCACTCTGGCTGACCGGGTTCACGCTCTTCGGCGCCGAAGACGCCTGGTGGCGTGAGGACTCGGACGACCTGCTCACCTCGGCGTCCTTCAATCGGATGGGCGCCATCGGCTGCGCGATCCTGGCCGCCTACTTCGCGTTCAGCGAATGGCGCAGCGGCGGCGGGGACGACGAAGCCCCCGCCTAGTTTTTTGACCGACGCGACGCGCGGTCCCTCTGACCGCACGAAGACGCGCTGGTCTTCTGGCCGCACGCAGCGCGCGGTTCGCGTGAGCGCGCGCTGCTGATCCGCGTCTAGGCGGCGAGCAGGTTGCGTCCGATCACCTTGAGCTCGAGGGTCGCCTTCACGCCCTCGAAGATCGGCAGCACCTGGGCGTCCACCACGTAGCGGCTGATCGGGTACTCCTCGGCATAGCCCCAACCGCCGTGCAGCAGCTGGCCGAGCTGGGTGAGTTCGACGGCCATGTCGCAGGCGAGCAGCTTCGCCTGAGCCGCGAAGGGAGCCGCAGCGCGCTCGTCCTCGTCCATGGCGGCGGCCGCGGCGTAGGTGATCGCGCGGGAAGGCGCGAGCATCGCCGTCATGCGGCCGAGGTTGTACTGGGTGAGACCGTACTCGGAGATGGGATTGCCGAACTGGACGCGGTCGACGACGTACTCGGCGGTCTTCTCGAGGGCCGCCTGGGCGAGACCGCAGGCGCGACCGCCGGTCTGGAGGCGGCCGGCGGTGAAGCCTGCCATCTGCAGGTAGAAGCCGCGGCCGAGGCCCTTCTCCCCACCCACGAGGTTGGCACCCGGCACCACGTAGTCCTCGAAGTTCAGCGTGAACGAGTGCATGCCCCGATAGCCGGGGGTCGCATCCGCCTTGCCCACCAGCTTGCCGCCGCCGGGCTGCACCATCTCGAAGGCGTGTCCGTCGAAGCGGTCCTTCGGCGCGATGAAGAGCGAGAGCCCCTTCGCTCCCTTCGACATGTCGGCGTCGGTGCGGCACAGCACCGCCAGCACGTCGGCACGACCGGCGAAGGTGCACCAGGCCTTCGGCCCGTTGATCACCCAGTCGTCGCCGCGCTTCTCGGCCCGACACTTCACGCCGGCGACGTCGCTGCCGATGTCGGGCTCGGTCACCGAGATGCCGACCATGACCTCGCCGGCCGCGATCTTCGGCAGCCAGTGGGCCTTCTGCTCGTCGGTGCCGCCGCCCTCGAGCGCCTTGGTCAGGATCTCGGGGCGGGTGATCAGCGAGCCCGCAGCCGCGAGGGAGGCCCGCGACAGCTCCTCGGTGGTGAGGATCATCGCGAGGTTGCCCATCTCGGAGCCGCCGTACTGCTCGGGGATGGCCAGCCCGAAGTAGCCGAGCTCCGCCATGTTCGTGATGAAGGACTCGGGCACGAGCTCGTCGTTGCGGTGGATGCGCTCGGCCTCCGGCGCCACCTCGTTCTCGCCGAACTCCCGGACGGCCTCGCGCACCTGGTCGTGAAGCTCATCGAGGGGCCAGTCGTTGCGACCCCGGGTCTCGGCGCAGTGGGCGCCGATCGCCCGGAACACCGACTCGTGGCCGGCCCGGCGCAGCGCCGACCGCGTGTCGCCGGAGAAGGTCTCGTCGAGGACCGCGTCGCCCAGACCGAGGTCGTCGAGCAGGGGCTCGAGGCGCCCGATCAGGCTGCGCGAGAGATCGGCGACGGCCGCCGCACAGGTGATCTCGGCCATGCCGCGCTGACCCGACGCGTCGACGGCGTCCACCAGCTCCGAGGCCGCCCGGGCCTGGGTGGCGGCGTAGGTCACGCTCTCGGTGAGCACCTGGTGGTCGTCGATCCGCTTGCCGCCGTCCGTGATCTCCCGCGCGCGCTCGAGGGAGCGGTCGACGAGATGGTTCGCGGCGTCGCGAAGGAGGTGGGCTTCGGCCAGGGTGGGATGGTCGCTCATGGGTTCCTTCCAGAGAAAGTCAGAGACGGAAACGGCGCGCTTGCGCGCCGGGAAGCACAGTCCGCGAACCGCGGGCGGCGGCGTTTTGGGGCGCCGCAACCAGATGGCCTCGGGGTTCGTGGAGGTTCGGAATCGAGGGGTTTTCGGGCTCGGCCCGAGGAGGCCGCGGCTAGGATAGCGTGGCTCCGGGAAGCGCCGAATCCTTTCGCGCGCATGCAACGCGCCTATCTCAAAAGGAGACCTGTCTCGATGCGTCACCGCAATGGACCGTTCCGCCGTCCGATCCGCTCACTGGGTCTGGTACTCGTCGCCCTCGCCTCGCTCGGCCTCGCCTGCGCTCATGGCGGACACCGCGGCAAGCACGGTTTCACCTCGGAAGTGTCGAAGATCCAGGTGGTCTCCACCCTGGTCGGCGGCAAGAACGTCTTCATTCCGTCGACGATCGTGGTGACCAGCGGTCAGCCCGTGACCCTGTCGATCTACAACACGACCGAGATCCCGCACGGTTTCCGGATCCCGGCCCTCGACATCGCCCATGTGTTGCCGGCGCAGGAGGAGTACGAGATCGAGCTCCCCGCGATGGAGCGCTACCAGGTGCTCGGCATCCAGTGCCATCTGCACACGGCGCACCGCACGGCGACGCTGGTGGTCCTGCCCGCACGCAAGGAGTAGCTCCGGCGGGGCGCAGCGCGCTTCTCTAGAAGTAGGCGAGCAGCTGCTCCACCAGGCCGGGGCTGCCGATCACGAGCCCGCATTTGCCGGGCTGCCCCGGCAGGACCTCGCAGCGCCCGCCCGCCTCGGGGACCAGCAGCCGTGACGGCGCGGCGTCCCACGGGTTGAGGTCCAGGTCGACCATCGCCCCGACGCCGCCGCCCAGCACGAGCGCATGGCCGAAGGCGTCGGTGTAGCCGCGCAGCAGGGGCAGCTCGGTCGCCATGCGCGCGAAGACGTCGGCACGCCCGAAGCGCTCGAAGCAGAACGGGTCTCCGTGCGAGACGATCGCCTGCTGCAGATCCGTCTCGCCCGAGACCCGCGTCGGGCGTCCATTGCGGAGACAACCCTCCCCGCGCACCGCCGTGTAGCGTTCGTCGAGGGCCGGTAGATCGAGTAGAGCGACGACCGGTTCGCCGTCTTCGAGCAGGGCGATCAGCGTGGCGAAGAGCGGGATCCCGCGTGAGTAGGCGATCGTGCCGTCGATCGGGTCGATCACCCAACACGGCCCTTCGCCCTCTCCCTCTACCCCGAACTCTTCGCCGAGGATGCGGTGGTCGGGAAACCCCGCGCGCAGGGTTTCGCGGATCGCCTGCTCGGCGGCGCGGTCCGCTTCGGTCACGGGCGAACCGTCGCCCTTGGTCTCGACTTCGACGCGACGAAAGCGCGAGAGCACCTCGCGGCGCGCGCGATCCGCGGCGGTCGTAGCGGCCGCCAAAGCGTCGTGAAGCGGGAGCGGCACGGGGCGGCAGGATATCGCTCGCACCGCGCCGCCGCCGGGCCGGATTCTCCCCGGACGGAGGCCTGGCGGCTACAACGCCCTTCGACCTCCCACGACCAGCGCAACGCTCAGCACGACCAGCCCGAGGACTCCGAGGCCCGGGACCGAGGAGCTGTTCTGCTGGGCGAGGAACGACTGGGCTTGCGCCATATCCTTGAACTGAAAATTGGTGTCGAGTTCGGATTCCGTGCAGGTCAGGGTTCCCGGCTCGGTCGCTGCCACGCATTGTCGCGAACCGCTACTGCCCGGCGGGAAGTCGAATCGCCTCACGTACTCGACCCCGCTGGTCGAGGTCAGCACCAACGAGCCCGACGGTGTCGTGGTGTAGGTCCCGACCTCGGTCGGCCCGCCACAGCGATCGAGGGAATAGCTTCCCGATCCTGCCGAGTCGAACTCGATGGTCTCGAGCACCCAGGCCGGTCCGCAATCGACCGGATCGAGACGGACGATGTACATCGTGATGTCGACGAGCTCGATGCCCGTGTACGGAATGTACCCGACCCGATCTTCCTGGAAGACCTGAGCCGTTTTCAGATCGTAGAACTCGTAGCTCTCACTGAGCGTGGTGGCGCTGCAGTTGAGCGTGTCCGCTTCGGTGTCCGCGTCGCAGATCTGGTAGCCGTCCCACACCGGGTCGTAGTTGATCCGGCGCAAGTACTCATCGGTGCCAGAGAAAGTGATACGAAGAACGCCCGAGGGAAGCAGCGTGTAGCTCCCGACTTCCGGCGGCCCTCCGTCGCAGGGCCAGAGCGTGTACTGCCCCGGTCCGGGCTCGTCGAACTCGCTGGTTTCGATGACCCAGTCCGGCGAACAGCCTTCTTCGTCGAACCAGACGTTGTAGAACTCTTCGGTCAGCTCTCCGGCCGTGTAGGGGATGTTGGCGAGTGCAGGCGGGGAAACGAGCGAGACGGTCGCAAGCACGACCAGCGTTCGGAGAATTCGCGACAAGATTGCCACCTAGGGTTGAGGGTAGAAAGAAGGCGCGCGGCGGGAGGCAAGAGCCATCAGCAAGCCCACCCCGCAAGCGAAGGACAACGCGAAGCCAGGCTCCGGAACGAAGGAGACGGTGTTCTCGCTCGAGTAGCCGCTGCTGAAGAGGTAGGCCCGGCCACCGCTCGACGTCCTCGGATCGTCCAGCGAGAAGACCTGCACGAACGAGATCGGGAAGTCGTATGCGACGGCGTCCTCGATTCCGGTGGGCGTCCAGGACGTGTCGGTCGCGGGGGCGCCCAGGGGGTCGCCGAAGAACAGGGCCTCATCGACCAGGTCGCCCATCGGCGACTCTTCCACCGAGACGGCGATCGCTTGGACCCACGCCGGCGGGGCGCTCCAACTGAGAGGCGACCCCGAGGCGACCGAGGCCCCAGGCTGGGGTACCGCGACGTTCGGTCGATCGCTGCCCTGCCCTGGTGCGGGGTCCCAGTCGGCGACCGGAACCACGACGGTGTCCATCTCGCCCAGGTCTCCGACGATCTGGAAGGTGAGGCTCCCCAGCGCCGTGAGATCGCCGACCGCCGCGAAGTTCTCGCACGGTTCGCTGGCGATGACCTCGTCGCACTCGAACTGATCGGGATCGGTCTCGACCATCGGGACGTCGATGCCGCCGAACTGGCTCGTCAACTGAACCGACGCGATTCCGGATCCGCGCACCACCGGAGCGAGGAAGTAGTCCGAGAACACGTCGTCGACGTAGGCGGGGCCCGAGGTGATCTGCACATCGTCGATCACGAGCTGAGCCTTCGAGCCGAGAGGCATCACCAACAGCACAGCCGCGAGCCCACGAATCCATCGCTGCATCGGTGGCCCTCCACGTTTCGCCAGCTTTGACGACCGATCGCGAGGCGGTTCTACTCGACTGGGCCCTCGCCTTCAAGCGCGGTTGCGCACCTGTGCAGGGTTTGGCACAGCGATCCAGGGTCGCCGGGGACGGGCCGACCCGGTTGCAGTACGGTCGCGGAAGAGTTCGATGGGGAGAAGCCAACGGTGGAAGCGAACCCCGAGACTCCGAGGCTTCACATCGAAGTCAGAGGCGAAGGGCCGCTCCTGGTCTGGGCCCACGGCTTCGGCGGCAGCGCCCGCAACTTTCGTCCCCAGTGGCGCCGCTTCTCGGAGCGGTTCCGCTGCGTGATCTACGACGCGCGGGGCCACGCCCGCAGTGACGCGCCCCCGAACGCCCACGACTACTCGATTGCTCTGCTCTGCGAAGACCTCGGCCGCGTCCTCGACGCCACCGACCCGGCGCCGGCCTTCGTCGGCGGGCTCTCCCTCGGCGCGGCGACGGCGCTGGCCTTCGCGCGCGCGCGACCCGAGCGCATCCGGGGTCTGATCCTGGCCTCGTACCCCGCGTCGCGGGGCGCCGGACCGGGCGGTTTCTCACGCGTCGCCCGCGCGTTCGCGGACCGCCTCGACGCCGACGGCCTCGAGGCGGCCGGATCCGAATTCGTTTGGGGACCCAGCTCCGGCCTGGACGCCCGCGGCGCCGACCTCGTGCGTCAGGGCTTCCTGGAACACCCGCCCCACGCCATGGCCCACATGCTGCGCGGCGTCGTGCACGCGCTCCCGACGCCGGAAGACCTCGCCGAGGCGCTCCGCGCGAAGCCGCTGCCACTCCCCGTATTGCTGATCGCGGGCGCGGAAGATGCGGGCTCGCTCGCGGCCAGCCGGACCCTCGCAGACGCCCTGCCCAGCGCGGAGCTGGTGGTCGTGCCCGAGGCGGGACACGTGGTCAACCTCCAGGCGCCGGCCGCCTTCGACGCCGCCGTCGAGGCGTTCCTCGCGCGGGAGGGCTAGGAGGCGTCGCCGCCCAGCTCGCGCAGGCGCGCGAAGGGGTAGATCCCGGTCTCGTGGCCGTCGCTCCACGCCACCTGGATCGCGTAGCGACCCACCGGCTGGATCGTGACGGGGTGGATGTCCTCGGGGACCGACGAGACGTCGAGGAGCCCCTCGCCGCTCCACTCGTCGATGCAGCTGGCGCAGCCACAGGCGAGGCGCAGCGCGCGCACCTCGATCTCGCTGAGCACGCCGTCGGACCAGCGGATCGCCAGGGTGCGCGGCCCTTTCTGGGCGATCTCCGTCGGTTGGATGGGTGCGCCCGGCTCGCTCACCCCGCTAGGGTAGGCCCTCTTTCGGCGAGCCCCAGTTCGCCCTTCCCTGCGACGCTCCCGCGCCCTCGGCGCGGCCCCCCAGACGCGCTTCGCGCGAGATCGGAGATGCACGATGTCGAGTTCGGTGGCCATTCTCGGCGGAACCGGAGATCAAGGACTTGGACTGGCCCTGCGCTTCTGCGCCGCGGGAAGGCGCGTCGTGATCGGTTCGCGAAAAGCCGACCGCGCCGTCGAGGCCGCCGAGGAAGTCCGACAGAAGGTGCCCGGAGCCGACGTAGAGGGGCTCGAGAACGGAGACGCCACGGCGAGTTCCGAGATCGTGATCCTGTCGGTGCCTTTCGAGCACACCGCCGGGACGGTGAAGGGCATCAAGGAGCGCCTGTCCCCGGGTCAGATCGTGGTGTCGATGGGCGTCCCGCTGGCCACCTCGGTGGGCGACGCGGCGTCGCGGATGATCGGAGTCTGGCAGGGTTCCTGCGCGGAACTCGTGGCGGCCCTGGTCCCGAAGGGCGTCCACACGGTTTCCGCCTTCCAGAACGTGTCGGCCCACCGGCTCCAGCATCTGCCGGACCCGGTCGAGTGCGACGTCGTCGTCTCCGGCCCCAAGGAGCCGCGCGGCCAGATCATCGAGCTCTGTGGCCTGATTCCCGGGCTCCAGGGGGTCGACGGCGGCCCGCTCTCGAACGCCCGGATCGTGGAATCGATGACCGCCCTGCTGATCGGCATGAACATCCGGTACAAGGTCTCGGACGGGATCGGCGTCCGCTTCACGGGCCTGCCGGACTGAGCCGGGCCAAGCCACGGCGGAGAGGCCATCAACCCTTTGAAATCAAGGGGTTGAGCGCCCTCCCTGCTGTCCGCTTGCGGGTCCGCTTGGAGCCCCGCCCGAACAATGGGGCGAAAAGGCGTGTGTACTCAAGGGCTTGTGTTGTTGACCCTGGATAGCCACCACATTTTGTGGCTTCGTGCTTGACTCACTCAGGCCCCGGGAGTACACAAGTCAGACGGGGATGAGACATGTCCCTCTGACGGCCTGGGGGGGTTCGATAACAGGCGGTCGGCAGGGGGAAGCGAGCGGGTTTCCGGGATGGAGGACCTGGTGCTTGTTCGGGGGCCCTGAGTTTCAGGGCCTCTCTCATCCCCGGTGAATTGAAAGAGAATGAGAGCGGGCGGCCCTTCGACGGCCGCGCACCTCGCCCCCAAACGAGCATCCACCACGGTGCTCCAAAGCACTCAGAACAACGCATCGGACTGGACCGGCCCTTGGGGGGCCTGGATCCGCCGAGTCCACCACCGGAAGTTCGAAAGGGCTTTCGGAACAGGTGTCTTCTGAGCGCGCGAAGCGGCGAGCGTGCGATCGCGTCGAAGCCCACGGTCTCCCCATCTCGGCACTCGCTGAGCAGTCATCCGCGCCAGGGGTCAGCGCCCGAACCGACCCCGCCCCAAATCGTCACACATCGCCGCCACCGACGGGGCGGTGTGCAGCAACTCACTCGTCACGTCTTGCGTGACGACCATCGGACCCATCAACTTCTAGGATCTTCGGGGGGAAGCACGCTTCATGGCTACGCACACCACGGGCGGCAACGGCAAGGATCGAGGCAGCAACGAAGGCGCGCATCTGCGCGCCGTCGGAGCGAAGGGGCGCAAGACGCGTCGCACGCCGAAGGGCGTCTCGATCCAACGCAACTTCACCCGCAAAGGCGAAGACCCGTTCGACGCCGTGGTCTGGGAGCTGCGCAGCGCGAAGATCTCCGGCGAGAACGGCGAGGTCGTCTTCGAACAGAACGACGTCGAGATCCCGAAGGACTGGTCCCAGCTGGCCACGAACGTGGTCGTGTCCAAGTACTTCCGGGGTCACCTCGACACGCCCGAGCGCGAGCGCAGCGTCAAGCAGCTGATCGGACGCGTGGTCGGCAAGATCCGCGAGTGGGGCGACGGCGCGGGCTACTTCGCGACACCGGCCGACTCCCAGGCCTTCTCGGACGAGCTGACCCACATCCTCGTCACCCAGCGGATGGCTTTCAACTCGCCGGTCTGGTTCAACCTCGGCGTCAAGAACACGCCCCAGCAGGCCAGCGCCTGCTTCATCAACTCCGTGGACGACACCATGGAGTCGATCATGGACCTGGCGAAGACCGAGGCCATGCTCTTCAAGGGCGGCTCGGGCGCCGGCTCGAACCTGTCGAAGATCCGCTCGTCGAAGGAGCGCCTGGCTGGCGGTGGCACCGCGTCGGGCCCGGTTTCGTTCATGCGCGGGTTCGACTCCTTCGCGGGCGTCGTGAAGTCGGGGGGGAAGACCCGCCGCGCCGCCAAGATGGTGATCCTGAACGTCGACCACCCCGACATCATGGAGTTCGTCCACTCCAAGGCCGACGAGGAGAAGAAGGCCTGGTCGCTGATCGACTCCGGCTACGACGGCGGCTTCAACGTGCCTGGCGGCGCCTACGACTCGGTGTACTTCCAGAACGCGAACCACTCGGTCCGGGTGACCGACGGCTTCATGCAGGCCACCCAGAACGACGCCGACTGGCAGACGCGCGCGGTCACCACGGGCGAGAGCCTCGAGACGCTGAAGGCGCGCGACGTCATGCGCGAGATGGCCGAAGCCGCACACGTCTGCGGTGATCCCGGCATCCAGTACGACACCACGATCAACCGCTGGAATCCGGTGAAGGCGTCCGGGCGCATCCACTCGAGCAATCCCTGCTCCGAGTACATGTTCCTCGACGACACGGCCTGCAACCTGGCCAGCCTGAACCTGATGAAGTTCGTGGACGAGGGCGGACGGTTCGACGTAGAGGCCTACCGTCACGCCGCCGCGCTCACGATCCTGGCCCAGGAGATCCTGGTCGACCACGCGGACTACCCGACGCAGGCGATCGCGAAGAACAGCCACCTGTTCCGCCCGCTCGGGCTCGGCTACGCCAACCTCGGCGCGCTGCTCATGTCGTTCGGACTGCCCTACGACAGCGACGAGGGCCGCAACCTCGCCGCCGCGCTCACCGCACTGATGTGCGGCCAGGCCTATGCCACGAGTGCCGAGGTCGCCGAGGCGATGGGGCCGTTCCCGCGCTACCGCATGAACCGCAAGCCGTTCCTCGAAGTGATCGGCATGCACAAGGAGGCCGCCGAGGCGATCCCGTCGACGGGTGTCCCGGAAGACCTCATGACCGCGGCTCGCGAGAGCTGGGCAGAAGCCCTCGAGAAGGGAACGAAGCACGGGTACAAGAACGGCCAGGTCACCGTGCTCGCTCCCACCGGCACGATCGCCTTCATGATGGACTGCGACACGACCGGCGTGGAGCCGGACATCGCCCTCGTGAAGTACAAGAAGCTGGTCGGCGGCGGTCTCCTGAAGATCGTGAACGGCACGGTCCCGAGTGCTCTGCGGCACCTCGGCTACTCCGAGGAGCAGATCGTCCGGATCGTCGAGTACGTCGACGAGAACGAGACGATCGAAGGCGCACCCGATCTCGACGAGGCCCACCTCGCCGTCTTCGACTGCGCCTTCCGCGCCGCGAAAGGCACCCGCAGCATCCACTGGATGGGGCACGTGCGCATGATGGGCGCGGTCCAGCCCTTCCTCTCGGGCGCCATCAGCAAGACGGTCAATCTCCCCGAGGACGCCACGGTCGACGACATCGTGCTCGCCTACACCGAAGGCTGGCGCCTCGGCCTGAAGGCGCTGGCGGTGTACCGCGACGGCAGCAAGCGGACCCAGCCGCTCAACGCCGGCAAGGACGTCTCGAGCGAGACCAACGAGGAGACCGCGGCGCGTCCGATCCGGGCGAAGCTCCCCGACGAGCGCGAGGCGCGCACCCACAAGTTCTCGATCGCCGGCCACGAGGGCTACCTCACGGTTGGGCTCTACGAGAACGGCCAGCCGGGTGAGATCTTCCTCCGCATGGCGAAGGAAGGCAGCACGGTCTCGGGGCTGATGGACACCATCGCCACCATGACCTCGATCTCGCTCCAGTACGGCGTGCCGCTCAAGGCACTGGTGGACAAGTTCAGCCATACCCGATTCGAGCCGGCCGGCTTCACCAACAACCGCGAGATTCCGATCGCGAAGTCGGTGATGGACTACGTGTTCCGCTACCTGGGCAACCGCTTCCTGCAGGAGCCGGCCATGGCCGACGAGCAGGACAACCTGACCGCGGATGGCCTCGAAGCCCCGGCTCCCGAGAAGGTGGCTGCGGTCGCCGGTGGGTCGGGGGTTGAGCCCAGCTCCTTCGTGAACCAGGCGGACGCGCCGAGCTGCAGCGATTGCGGCTCGATCATGATCCGCAACGGCGCTTGCTACAAGTGCCCGAACTGCGGCGGCACCAGCGGCTGCAGCTGATCGAGCGAGATTCGAGACGTCTCGACCAAGGGGGGTGAGAGACGTCGGGAGGGGCGGGAGCCGCGTGCGGCTCCCGCCCTCTTCGTTTGTGGCTTCGCCGACCGATTGGAACGCGAGCCCCGTCGGCTTCCGGGAAGCGCGCCGCTACCATCCGCATTCCAGGACCGCTTTCGGGAGGAACCGTCATGTCGCTCGCCCTGCGCCTCGCCACTCTCTGCCTCGCCTTTGGCGCCGTGATCGGCGCCTCGGGTTGCATCACCATCAACCTCCCGAGTGGACGCGTCGAACCGCTGGTCGAGACGACGGTCGACGGCAGCGGCGACGCGAAGATCCTGTTGCTCGAGATCGACGGCGTCATCCGGGACGCGCCCGAAGTCTCCCAGCTCTTCGGTACGGTCACCGAGGGGATGGTCAGTCGGGTGCGCGACGAGCTCGATGCCGCCCGCGAGGACGACAACGTGCGCGCGGTGGTCCTGCGCATCAACAGCCCGGGCGGCACGGTCACCGGCAGCGACATCCTCTACCGGGAGATCCTGCGCTTCAAACAGGAAGAGGAGGTGCCGGTGGTAGCCCAGATGATGGGCATGGCGACCTCCGGCGGCTACTACGTTGCGATGGCTGCCGACCGCGTGCGGGCCGAGCGCACGACGGTCACCGGGTCGATCGGTGTGATCTTCTCGGGTCTGAACCTCACCGGTCTCATGAAGAAGGTCGGCGTCGAGGACCAGACGGTCACGAGCGGCGACTTCAAGGACACGGGCTCGATGTTGCGACCCATGCGGAAGGACGAGCGCGTCCAGCTGCAATCCGTGATCGACGATCTCTACGGGCGCTTCCTCGAAGTGGTTGCCGCGGGACGCGAGGACCTCACCGAGGAGCAGATCGCAGCACTCGCCGACGGGCGCATCTACAGCGCATCACAGGCGCTCGAAGCCGGTCTCATCGACGAGATCGGTTCCGTCGACGGCGCCGTCGCAATCGCCCGCAGCCTGGCCGGGGTGCCCAACGCCAAGGTCGTCACCTATCACCGACCGAGCGAGCACACGAGCAACTTCTACACGCGGCCGGCCGAGCGTACGCGCGAGCTACCGAGCCTCTGGCCCGATGGCATGGCGCTGCGCGGCCCGGCGTTCCTCTACCTGTGGGCGCCGGCCGTGGGGCTTCAGTAGTCCCAGCGTCCGTCCCGGTAGCGGAAGAGCGCGGCCCGCGGCGACGCGTGGGTCACGCTGCACGTGTCCGCGCTGGCGTCCCGACAGCGGTATACCCACTCGCGGTAGTGGACGACGCCCACGTAGGGCGCCTCGTCGACGCCGGTCGGACGCAGCTCGGTCTCGAACCCCGGCGCCACCAATCGGTAGGTCGCGGTCACGTGTCCCGTCGCGTCGGCGCGCAGCTGCGGTGCGCTACGGGATGCGTCCGCGCGCTGGCTCGCCCCGGTGTACCAGTCGTGGGCGGTCTGGGCGAAACGCGCCTCGGCCAGCCCCCGTTCCACGGCACGCAGATAGCGAGCGCGATCTTCGGTGTCCGGGCTCGCGCTCGCGGACGAAGCCACAACGAATAGGCCGCAGAGGGCAGCGGTGAAGCGCATGCCCTGACGTTTCGGCCGGGCCGAGCCGACGCTTGAACCGCGTGCGCGCGTGGAGCAGAGTGCGCTGGGGCGGGACCGAAGCCCCGCCCCGCGTCTCACATCTGGGTGTAGTCCGGGCCCTCACCACCCTCGGGCGGCGTCCAGGTGATCACCTGGTAGGGATCTGCGATGTCGCAGGTCTTGCAATGGACGCAGTTCTCGTGGTGGATGAAGAGCTTCTGCTTTCCGGGACGCTCCGTGTCGTCGACCATCTCGTAGACGGCCGCCGGACAGAAGTTCTCACACGGGTTCCCGTACTCCTCGGCACAGACGTCACGGCAGAGGTCGGTGTCCGCCACCACCAGGTGCGACGGCTGATCCGCTTCGTGGGCGGTGCCACTGAAGCCGACCAGGTGCTCCTTCGTGAAGGTCAACTTCCCATCGAACTCGAAGTCTTCCTTCTGGCGCTTCTCCTTCGGGAGCTCCGCCAGCTTCTTCATGTGGAGGTGGCCCGCTTCCGTGGAGAGGTTGTCCTCCATGCCACGGCCACCGGTGATCATGCGAAGCGGCTCGTTCAAGAAGAAGTAGAAGAGGCCGCGCTCGTTGCTGCCGGTGAAGTTCCGGGCCTGGTAGTGCTCGTCGTAGGCCCAGCTCGTGCGGTAGCGCTCGGTCATGCCGCCCAGGGTCTTCGCGGTGAAGTCCTGTGCAGCCAGTGCATCGACCACCGTCTCGGCGGCCATCATGCCCGTCTTCATCGCCATGTGAATGCCGGCGAGATTCTGGGCATTGCACATGCTGGCCGAGTCACCGACGAGCAGCGCGCCGTCGTGGTAGAGCTTCGGCTGGGCGTAGAGTCCACCCGTCGGAATCGTCTTCGCGCCGTAGCGCACCAGCTCGGCATCCTCGAGCAACCATTTCATCCACGGATTCGTCTTGAAGCGCTGGGCCTCGAGATGCGGATCACAGAAGGGGTTCGTGGAGTCGAGCTGGGTCACGAAGCCGTACGAGATCAGGTCGTCCTGCATGTCGTAGAGCCACATACCGTGGAACCCGTCGAGGATCTTCGGGAAGCTCATCCCGTGCACGACCCGACCGGGCTTGTGCTTCTCGGGATTGATCCGCCAGATCTCCTTGATGCCGGTCTCGAAGGTCTGGGGGTTGGGGCCGTGCAAGTCGAAGCGCTCGATGAGCTGCTTCGAGAGCGTGCCGCGCACGCCCTCGCCGAGCACCGTCACCTTCGCGAAGATGTCCATGCCCGGCTGGAAGGTGCCCTTCGGCTTGCCGTCCTTGTCGACGCCCATGTCGCCGGTGCGCACACCGACCACGCGATCGCCCTCGATGAGGAGCTTGTCCCCGGCGAAGCCCGGATAGATCTCGACGCCGGCGGTCTCGGCGCGCTCGGCCATCCACTTCGCGACCTTGTTCAGGGAGACGATGTGGTAGCCCTTCTTGCGGAAGTTCGGGGGCGTCGCGAACTGGGGCGCTGCGAGCTTCCCCTTCGGGTGGAAGATCCAGAAGCCCGCGTAGTTGCACACGTGCTCGGTGGGGAACCCCTGGTCCTCGAAGTCCGGGATCAACTCGCGGATCGCCTTGGGGTTCATCACCCCGCCCGAGAGCATGTGGTCGCCGATGTTGGCGCTCTTCTCGAGCACCAGGACGGTGGGCGGCTCGATGGGCAGCTTGCCGTTCTTCTCGGCGTTCTGGTTCCAGGCCTCGACCTGGTTCATCAAATGGATCGCCGACGCCAGCGTGGCGGGACCTGCCCCGACGTAAAGGACGTCGACCTCCATGCTCTCGCGCTCGATCTGAGTCATGGGGTCCTCACTATGTATGGGGGGCCGGTGGGACGCCGACCCGTCGATCGAACATAGGGGACCCCCCCGGGCGCGGCCATCGAGGCGCGGACTCTCAGTCACTCCGCAAGGCCGCCTGACGACTGGGGAATCGGGCGTCACGCGAACGTGTGGGCCCGGTGCGGGGCCACCCATATACTGGACGCGGAATGCGCTCCAAGAACCGGATCGTCGAGATCCTGCGCGACTTCTTCGAGGTCCACCGACTCGTCGACGAGCTCGCGCGGCGCCACGACAGCGTCGGGTTGCGCTTTCCCGAGCTCGCAGTGCTGATCGGCGACGACGAGTCGAGCGTGCTGTTCCGACTCAAGGAGCGCAGCCACGCGTTCTTCCGGGAACCCGGCGAGGACCGGCGGCCCTCCCACCGGGAGGCGCTCTTCGACCTTGCGGTCGGATCGCTCTTCCACGAGGCGATGAAGCTCCGCGAGAACCTCTATCAGCGTGAAGTCTATGGGCCTCGGGTTCGCGCGCTGCACTCGGACGCCGGCGAGGACAGCAAGGCGCTGTTCGAGGAGTTCGAGAAGATGCTCGAGACGGTCGGGGAGCGGCTGGACGAGGGCGTCCAGGAACTTCAGGACCTCGTCGCGCGCACCTCGGACCAGCTGCGCATGCTCGTCGTCGAGTCCTCGAACGAGGTCGCTGCGCGTTTCCTCTGCGAACGCCCCGATCGCGTGCTCGCGGTCTTCGGCACCTCCCTCGATGACGTGCTCTCTCAGATGTTCGGAGACCCCGCCCACGGGTTGATGGTGGCGGGACGCTCCTACCTCGAGGCCGGTGCCTTCGAGCGGGCGGCCCAGGTCTTCACCCGAGCGCTCGACGAACCCGACCCGCCCGCGGAAGTCTCGGGCCTGTGCGATTACGCCGAGGGCATGGCCGCCTACTTGTCTCGCGACTACGCGAAGAGCGTGGCGCGCCTGACAGCGTGGGCGGCGGGCGGTCCCCCGGATGCGCGCTGGGTCCCTCTCGCGCGCGATGCCGTCGCGAGCCTGTCTCAACTCGCCTTCGGCGAGGACCGTGATCGCGTCGTCAGCGCCGCCCAGGCGCTGGCCGACCGGCTCGGCGAAGACACACGCCGCGCGGGCGCTGGTTGACGCGGACCTAGGAAGAGGTCGCGACCGAACGCGTCGCGAGGGACGGATCCTCGGCGACGCGGCTCCGGAAGTACAGCCAAGACGAAGCGCCCGCGATCATCAGGAAGATCCCGACGATCTGGGGTTCGGTGAGACCGAGCAGCACTTCCTCGTTGACGCGCAGCTCCTCGATGAAGAGCCGACCGAGCCCGTTCGCCGCGATGTACTCGCCGAACAGGAAAGGACTCTTGTCCCGCCGTTTCCAAAGCACGGCGGCGACAGGCATGAGCCACAGGATCTCGTAGATCTGCGTGGGATGGACGTAGTCCAGGGTGGGGGGCGCGCCCTGGGGGAAGGTGACGGCCCAGGGAACGTCCGTGACCTTGCCGTAGTCGTCTCCGACGAGAAAACACCCGACACGACCGAGGGACTGCCCGACGGCGACCGCAGGCGCCACGCAGTCCATCAATTGCTTCACGGAGACACCGTGGATGCGGCATCCGATCGCGCCAATGACCGTGCCGAGGATCAGCCCGCCGTACCACGTAATGCCATCGCGAGCGAAGAGAAGATCGGTGAAGGGCCTTCCTTCGCGAAAGTGCACGTCGATCGCGAAATACAGCTTCGAGCCGAGGATGCCCCCGAGCATCACGTAGACGAGCAGGGTCGTGGCGAGATCGGGGTCGAGACCGATCTCCTCCATGCGACGCGCCGTGATCCACGAGCCGACCAAGAAGGCCGTCGCCATCATCAGACCGAATGTGCTGATGGTGAAGTCGCCGATCGAGAACAGGACCGGATACATGCCACCTCCCCGGCGCGCGAGGCTACGGGAAGCCCCTGAGCCGGGCAAGGCAAGCAGGGAGCTGCGGCTAGGGCGCGCTCGCTTGGGGAGTCGGGAAGCTCACGTGGAAACGAGCGCCCTTTCCCGAGTCGCTCTCCACCCAGACCCGGCCACCGCGCTTCTCGGCGATCTTCTTCACGATCGCGAGCCCCATCCCCGTTCCGTGTCGGGCGGAGCGCTTCCCGAGGCTCTGGAAGATCTCGAAGATGCGTCCGTGATCCGCGGGGTCGATGCCACGGCCGTTGTCCGAGACCACGATCTCGTGACCGCTCTCGTTCGAGTCGACGCGAACCTCGATCCGCGGATGCGCCATCGGTCCCATGTGCTCCACGGCGTTCCCGATCAGGTTCGAGAAGACCTGGTAGAGACGCGGGCGTTCGCAGTGGACGCGCAGCTCGGAACTCTCGGGCACCACCAGCTCGATGCCGGCCTCCTCGAGGCGCGGTGCCAGCGCGGAAGCGACTTCCGCGATCACCCGACTCGGGTCGACGGGGATCGGTTCGACCTCGGGCTCGCTGATCCGCGCGAGCTCGAGCAGGTCGTGGATCAGCGACTCCATGCTGCGCGCGGCCGTTTCGATGCGATCGACGAAGTGTCGCCCGGTGTCGTCGAGCACGGACTCATAGTCCTGCCGGAGCAGCCGCGAGAACCCGAGCAGGCTCACGAGCGGCGAACGCAGGTCGTGTGCCAGCCCACCGATGCAGTGCTCCAGCTCATCGTGGGCGCGCTGGAGGTCGACGGAGTCGGCCTGGCCGGGACGGCGCAGCAGGAGAGCCAGGTGACCGTCCGACAGCGGACGCACCGTCGCCTCCAGGGTGGCCTGTTCGCCCGAGGCGCCGCGCAGCTCGAGCGACGCGCTCTCGACGCACGTCGGCCCGGTGAGCAGGGACGTCAGCGATTCGAGATCTTGCACCCCCTGCGCGAGCAGGGTGGTCACGGGGCGCGCCAGGATCTGCTCTGCCTCGACCTCGAGGAGACGGCAGGCGGCGGCGTTCGCCCGGCGAACGAAGCCCGCCGCGTCGATCGCGAGCAGGGCCTCGGGGACGAGTTCGACGATCTCGGCGTCCAGGCCGCTCTCGACCTTCGCGGTGCTCTCGGTCGCGATGACGAAGAGCAGATCACCGGCTTCGGAATCGATGCGCACCAGATCGAGGTCGACGTCGATCGGGCGGCCGTCGGAGGCGCGCAGCTCGAGCGGGACCGATTCGAGATGACTCCGGCCGCGCAGGCTGGAGCGCAGCGGGAACACCTGTTCGGGCCGCGGCAGACGCGACAGAAAGGAACGTGCATCGACGCCGGGGCGGAAGTCGTCCAGGCCATCGAGATCCGACAATCCTTCACTCACCCACAGCACGCGCCGCTGTTCATCGATCACGAGGATCCAGGGATGGATCCGGCTGAGCGCCTCGAGCAACCGGTCGGCCGGTATGCCTTCGAGACGGGTATTGAAGGCGAAGGTCGGGGAATCCATGGGTGAGGGAAATCCTTGGGAGCCGTGGAGGCTTCGACTTTCGCGACGCGTCGGCGTCGTCCTGCTCGCGTTGCCCGTGCTTTCTTCAAGACTCCGGTGCGTTCGTTGCCCTTGGGACGTTTTCGTGCCCACTGAACGGGCCCATGGCGACGAACGGCTTGGCGATCAGGCGGGTGCCCCCGGTCAGATTCCCAGGGGCGATTCGGGCTCCATGACGCATGACGGACGCAAACAACGGCGACCCATTGGGTCCCATCCCCATCGAACCGCAAGCAGCCTATCACCCGCTCCAAAGAGGGGTCAACGCGACTCGAATGCGACTTGCGCACCCGCGGGAAAATCGCCGCCACAGCCACTTGAAACGCTCGGTTGCCGCTCCTCAATGGAGCTTCCGAGTTTCGGGTTTGGTCCGCCCAGCGATCGAACGATACTCTCGGGTGCGGTGAATCACGCTCTTGGGGTGAGGCGGCTCGTCTCGTCCACCCCTGGGGGACCCCCTGTGAGACGCGCGCACATCCTGTTCTTGGCGGTACTCGCCTTGGGCCTCGTGGTCCGGGGCGAGCCTCACATGGCGGGCGGCGATTCGGCCGAGCGACCCGCCGTGGAGCAGGCCGTCGACTCGATCGACATGGTGCTCGGGTCGGCGAATCCGCATCTGGCTCCGAGTGAACGGCGTCGGATCGCGCGCGCGGTGATTCGCAGCAGCGAGCGTCACAGCCTCGATCCGCAGCTCGTCACGGCAATCATTCTGGTCGAGAGCAGCGCCCGCCCCTGGGCCCTCTCGAAGAGTGGCGCCGTCGGACTCATGCAGGTGATGCCGCACATGGCCGCCCTGCTCGACCTCGGCGGCAACCTGACGACCATCGAGAACAACATCGAAGCCGGCTGCTGGATTCTGGCCGACAACATCCGTCGGCTCGGCGAGGACGACGGGATCTCCGCCTACTTCTGGGGTTCGGACATTCGCGGCGTGGCCTACCTGGATCGCGTACGCGCCGCCCGCGCCACCGTCCAGCGACTCGCCCGCTCCTGAAGTCGACACGACCTTGAGTACACCGCTTCGCCGCTACGAGCTCTCGGTTCAGGGCATCGCGGCGCGCTCTCTCTATCGACGGGGTTGGCTCCCGCGCGCACCGCGCGCCGCTGTCCTGCTCGCGCATGGCCTGGCCGAGCACAGCGGCCGCTATGAGCACGTGGGGACCTGGCTCGCCGAGCGCGGCATCGCGGTCCATGCGCTGGACCACGTCGGACATGGACGCTCGAGTGGTCCCCGCTGCCACGTCGATCGTTTCGAGATGTTCCTCGACGACTACGGGTTCGTGCTGGACGCCCTTCGCAAGGAGTCTCCCGAACTCCCGTTCTTTCTACTCGGGCACAGCATGGGCGGTCTGATCGTCTCCGCCTTCGTCTGCGAGCGCGGTCCAGAAGTCAGCGGCGTCGCGCTGTCCGGCCCCCCGCTCGCGATCGCCGAAGGTGCGCTGCGCCGAAAAATGAGCTTCGCCCGCCTGCTCCGGATGGTCGCGCCGAAGCTCCGGATCGCCGCAGGCCTACCAGAAGACGGCCTGGCCACCGACCCCGCGGTGCGAGAGGCCTACGACGCCGACCCGCTGGTCGAGCACAAGCTGACGGTCTCGCTCGCGTGCGAACTGGGTGCGTGGGTCGAACACACCCACGATCGCGGCGCCGAAGTGACGGCTCCGCTACTCATCCAACACGGCGCTGACGACCCGATCTGCGACGTCCGTGGAGGCCAGGCCTTCGCGAAGGCGGCCCCGCGCGGGGGACACCGCAGCTACGCGGGGCTGCGTCACGAGATCTTCAACGAGCCGAGCTACCAGGAAGTCCTTTCCGACTTGCTCGAGTGGATCGAAGGGCGACTCCAGGGAGAGCCGGTTTCCTCATGAGCGAATTGAGCCATCTCGACGCCCAGGGCCGCGCACACATGGTCGACGTCGGTGCGAAGCCGGTCACGCAACGCGAGTGCGTGGCCGCGGGTGCCGTCCGCATGGCGCCGGACACCCTCGCCAAGATCTCGGAAGGCGGGATCGCCAAGGGCGACGTGCTGGCGACGGCTCGGCTCGGGGCCATCCAGGCGGCGAAGCGCACCTCGGATTGGATCCCGCTCTGCCACCCGCTCCCCCTGGACGCGCTCGAGATCGAGTTGACTCCCGATCCCGCCCACTCCCGGGTCCGGATCGAGGCCACCGCGCGGGCCGAAGCCAAGACCGGCGTCGAGATGGAGGCTCTGGTCGCCGTCTCGGCGGCTGGGCTCGTGATCTACGACATGTGCAAGGGCGTCGACCGCGGGATGGTGATCGAGGCCGTGCATCTCGTCCGCAAGCACGGCGGAAAGAGTGGTGTTTGGGAGCGACAGGGCGACCCCCTGGAATCCCCGACGGGGCCCTCCACCAGGTGAGCTCGGGCAAGGACCCCCAGCCGGGCCGAGTTTCCCCCGAATCCGGGGAACTTGCCCCGCCGGAGCGGGGTCCCACTTCGGGCATGCACTCCATGAGCGCCCAACTCGCCGAGGCCCCGGCCTTCCCGGAGAACCCGCCCACCCCGTTCCAGGCGTCCGACGATCCGGACGCCGAACTGGTAGCGCGCTGGCAGGCGGGAGAATCGCTGGCCTTCGACCAGCTGGTCCGCCGCCACGAGAAGAGCGTCTTCCGCCTGCTCTTCCGCATGCTCGGCAACCGCGAGGAGGCCGAAGACGCAGCCCAAGAGGCGTTCCTCAGCCTGCACCGGCACGGCCACCGCTTTCGGCGCGAAGCGCGGTTTTCCACGTTCCTCTACCGGGTCGCCGCCAACGCGGCCCTGAACCGTCGGCGCAGCCTCGGTCGGGCCCGCGCCAGGGAACGCGAACTCGCGCTGCGGCAGGCCACGGGAGCGCACCTCCCGGTGGCACCTCGCGACCCGGAAGACGCGGCCCACGGCTCCGAGATCCAGCAGCGGGTACAGGAAGCGTTGCTCGAACTCCCCGAGGAGCTCCGTGTAGCGGTCGTGCTCTACGACATCGAAGGCCAGTCCTACAAAGTCATCGCTGAAATCCTCGGTGTCCCGGAAGGCACCGTGAAGTCCCGGATCCATCGCGCGCGCCACGGTCTGCGCGAGATCCTCGCCTCGGAACTCAAGACGGCCCAAGGAGACTTGCCGTGACCGACCCCCGCGATCCCCACGCCCCGGAACTACCGCCGCTCGAGCCCTGGGCGCGCGGCCTCGACGACCCCTCCCAGGATCCGCAGGTGGAACGCGAGCTCCGCGAGGTGGTCGCGCTGTTACGCGACCTGCCCGACCCCGAACCGCCGACCGGTCTCGCGACGCGCGTCCTCGCGGAAGTGGCCGAGCAACGCGACCGACCGCCGCTCTGGCTGCGCGGCTGGGAAGCCGTCACCCGCTGGATGACCCCACCCGTGGCGCTCGCTGCGACGGCCGCCGCGGTCGGGCTGATGGTGATCCCGTCTCTTCCCTCGTTCCTTCCGACGCTTCCCACTGCCGACTCTGGGGACGGCACCCTGGTGCTCGACGAGCACCACGTCTCTCCGAGGGCAGTCGCCGGCGGCGCCGAGTCGAGCTTGCGCACGGCTCCGACTCGGCGTCGCTCGGCGACGATCATCCGCCCACAGTTCGTGTCGATGCTCGCGCATGCACCCGCATCGGGGAACACGCGACCGCGCGTTTCGCGGGACACGCTGGGAGACGTCTTCGATCGACGCCTCGATCGCCAGCTCAATCAGTTGATGCTGGACCCGGCGGGCTTCGTCTCTCGCCTGGAACGCGTGACCGAACACGAGCGCTTCGTCGCGCGACTGGCAGAGCGCGCCGCCGAACGCGGCGACGCCACGGAGATCGCGCTGCGCGTTCGAGAGCTGCGCCACCCGTTGGCCAGCCTGATCGTCAATCGCATGCTACGCGCCACCCTCGTCGCCAGCGTCTCGCCCCGCTAGCGCGTCTTTCGCTGCGCCGGGTCGTCGCGGCGCGCCATCGCGAGTAGGCTCTTCGCTCCCGGTCCCGGGAGTCTTCATGGCACGGGACCACGACGCCGCCAGAACGCGCACACAGAGAGCACAACCCGCCCCCGACGGGCCGCGGGAACGCCTTCGACGACTCGGACCCGAGGCGTTGAGTGCCGCCGAACTGCTCGCCTTGCTCTTGCGCACGGGCGTGCGCGGGGAAGATGCCCTCGGCGTCGCCCGCCGCGTGCTGATCCGTACCGGTGGCCTCGATCGGTTGGAATCGACGCAGGTGCCCGAACTGACGCGGTTGCCCGGCGTTGGCACGGCGAAGGCGGCGTCGCTCTGCGCCGCCTTCGAGCTCGGTCGTCGCTGCGCCGCCCGCCGGCTGCCGGAGGGGGCGGTGCTGAGCAGCCCCGAAGCGGTCTTCCGGCGCTTCGCCGCTCGGCTGCGACGCGCTCCCCAGGAGCACTTCATCGTCGTCCTGCTGGACGGACGCCACCGGATCCTCGGCGAGGAGACCGTGTCCCTGGGCACCCTCACGGCCAGCCTGGTCCACCCGCGAGAGGTGTTCCGGCCAGCCCTGCGCGCCAGCGCCGCCGCCCTGCTGCTCGTCCACAACCATCCGAGTGGCGACCCCTCCCCCAGCCTGGAGGACCGCGAGGTCACCCGCAGGCTGGCGGAAGCCGGCGAGATCCTGGGGATCCGGGTCGTCGACCACGTCGTCGTGGCCGAGCGCGGCTTCGTGAGTCTTCGAGAGGACGGGGCGTTCGGCACTCGCTAAGGCCGTCCGCGCGTCGGGTCGATAGGAACCTGCGGCCTCGGAGCCCATAGCCTGGAATGCGAATGAAGACCCAAGTGCAACAGACCGGCAACTCGGAGAGCGCGGAGACCGCGGAACGGCGCCGCTCGGAGCGCGTCGATCTGGTGGTTCGCGTCGACTACAAGACCGTCGACGAACTGTTCTCGGAGTTCGCGCGCAACATCAACGAGGGCGGCATGTTCGTCGAGACCGAGACTCCGCCCGAGCTCGGCTCGCCGGTGGCGCTGCAGTTTCGGGTGCCGGGGAGCGAAGACCCGATTCAGGTGATGGGGCGCGTCGCGCGCATCACCGAAGGCGATCTCCAGGAACCGCCCGGCATGGGAATCGAGTTCGAAGACCTCGATGAGCAGTCGCGCGATCTGATCAACCAGCTCGTCCGCAACCTGCGCGTCGGCGCAAGCTGACCGCGCGCACCGCGTACGCTCGATCGGCGGAAGCACGCCCTCTGCGGGCGCCCCTCGCGACGACTAGAAGGGAATGTCGTCCGACGGCGGCGGACCGGAGTCGAAGCCGCCAGCACCCGAGCCACCTCCGGACGGACCCGCCGGACCGGAGGGCGGACTCGACGGGCCTCCCTCGCCGCGACCACCGAGGAACTGAACGGTGTTCGCCACGATCTCCGTCGTGCGGCGCTTCTGGCCTTCCTTGTCTTCCCACTCGCGGGTCTGGAGTCGACCCTCGATATAGACGCTGCGCCCCTTGGACAGGTACTGCGCGCACAGCTCACCGGTCCGCCCCCAGGCGACGATGCGATGCCACTCGGTTCGCTCTTGCTTGTCGCCGTCGCGCGTCGAGAAGCGTTCGGTGGTGGCCATCGTGAAGTTCGCCACCGCCTGACCCCCCTGTGTGTAACGGAGCTCGGGGTCGCGTCCGAGATTCCCCACCAGAATGACCTTGTTCACGCTTGCCATGGACGTTGCTCCGTCGGTTGAGGGGTGAATTTCGATGGTCTCGTCGACGGGAACACCCGTCAAGGCGAAGCCGAGCCAGGTTTCGACGAACGCGGTTTGAGTTCGTCTGACCGCAAGGCGAGGCGATCGCAGCGCTCACGCTGGAATGGGCGCGAGTTCGGGTCTCGGCGCACACAGGGAGGTCACGCAGGCCACCCAGGACGCCGCCATTGACGCCGCCCTCCTCCCGCGTACCCTGGATTTGCCTGACGGATCCCGGGGGGTGAATTCGATGGGCAGGCGCCATGGCTAAGGCGGCGCGCGCTCGCGCGCGCAAGTCGGCGGCTCCCGAGGAGCCCGTCGGCGGATCGCTGGGAACCGCATTCGCCCGAGAGGCGATCGGGGTCTCCCTGTTGGGACTGGCTTGTTTCGCAGCCCTCGCCGTCTGGAGCCACGCGCCCCACGATCCGCTCTGGAGCAGCGAGCCGGTCGCGAACCGGGGGGGGCGCCTCGGGGCGATCCTCGCCTCGACCCTGGTTGGCAGCCTGGGCCTCGCCTCCTACCTGGTCGTCGGCCTCGCCGCCCTGCTCGGCGCGCGGCTCATCGCGGGGCTCGGGCTCCCGTCCTTGTCCTCGCGGGCGGCGCTCGCGATCCCGCTGCTGCTCGCACCGGCCGCGGCGATCCCGCCTCTCCTCTCTCAGGCGTTGCCGAAGCTCGGTGGCCTCGAGGGCGGCGCTCTGGGCGACTTCCTGGCCGGCCACCAAGCCTGGCTGCTCGGGTCCTGGGGCGCGCTCCTCGCGAATGCGCTGGTCGCCAGCATCGGTTTCCTGGCCGTCACGGGCTTCTCGGTCGGCCGGGCCCTCGGGCGACTGGGCGCCCTGCTGGGGGTCATTGCAGGTGCCGCCTTGGCGCTCGTGGGGGAAATTGGACGGGCGCTGGGCGCCGCCTTCGCTGCCGCCCGCCGGGGCGTGGGAGAACTCACCCAGGGCATCGAGCGGGGCTGGAGCCACCTCGGCGTCTGGCGCGAGCAGCGCGCCCGCCGCGCCCGGGTCGCGGCCCAGCGCGGACCCGAGCCCGAGGAAGAGCTCACGGCCGAAGACGCGGCTGTGGAACTGACCCCGGCGACCCCCGCGAAACGCGCGGCCGCCAAGCGGGAACGCGGGGGCCCCCAGATCGTCGACCACGCCGAGGAGCGCTCGCCGAAGGGCGGCCAGCAGGAGAGCTTCCAGTTCCGCGAGCAGCGCCACGCCGGTCCCTATCAACTCCCTGACGTCTCCATCTTCCAGGAGCCGCCGCGGGGTGCGCGGACCTACGACCGCGACAGCCTGATCATGAACTCGCGCATCCTGGAGAAGAAGCTCCAGGACTTCGGGGTGGGCGGCAGCGTCGTGAAGGTCCATCCGGGTCCGGTCATCACGATGTACGAGTTCGAGCCGGCCTCGGGCATCAAGGTCAACAAGATCGTCGGCTTGGCGGACGACCTCGCCCTGGCCCTGCGCGCGCTCTCCGTGCGCATCATCGCGCCGCTCCCCGGCAAGTCGGTCGTCGGCGTCGAGGTCGCCAACGCGGAACGCGAGACCGTCTACCTCCGCGACCTCCTCGAGTGCGAGAAGTTCCGAGGCAGCGAGGCCCGCCTGCCGGTTGCGTTGGGCAAGGACATCTTCGGGAACCCGGCCGACGCCGATCTCGCGAAGATGCCCCACCTGTTGGTGGCCGGCGCCACCGGTACGGGCAAGAGCGTGTTCCTCAACTCGCTCTTGTGCTCCGTGCTCTGCCGACGCACCCCCGACGAACTCAAGCTGCTGCTGATCGACCCCAAACTCCTCGAGCTCTCGATCTACGCCGGCATTCCTCATCTCATCGCGGACGTGGTCACGAACCCGAAACGGGCATCCGCCGCGCTGGCCGGGATCGTCCGCAAGATGGAAGAGCGGTACCAGCTGATGGCGGCACTCGGCGTCCGCAGCATCCAGCAGTACAACGAGCGTTGCGAGAAGGAGCTCGCTGCCGGCAAGAAGACCTTCCGGCTGAAGGCCGGGCCCGACGAGGAGGAAGGCGTCGAGGTCCCCTTCCAGACGTTGCCCTACATCGTGGTCGTCATCGACGAGCTCGCCGACTTGATGGTCGTCTGCGCGAAGGACGTCGAAGAGTCGCTGCAGCGCCTGGCCCAGATGGCGCGAGCGGCCGGCATCCACCTGGTCCTTGCCACACAGCGGCCCAGCGTCGACGTGCTCACGGGCGTCATCAAAGCCAACTTCCCGGCGCGCATTTCCTTCCAGGTCTCGTCGCGCACCGACTCGCGCACCATCCTGGACCAGAACGGCGCCGATCATCTGCTCGGCTCGGGCGACATGCTCTTCCTCCCGCCCGGCACCTCGAAGATGCAGCGGCTCCACGGCGCCTTCGTCACCGAAGACGAAGTCGGGAGCCTGACCGGCTTCCTCCAGGAGCAGGGCGCCCCCTCCTTCGACGAAGACCTCGTGCGGATCGACGTCGAGACCGAAGAGCGCGGCGAAGAGGACGAGGACGTCGACGAGATGTACGACCGCGCGGTCCAGATCGTCGCGGAGACGCGCAACGCGTCCATCTCGTACGTTCAGCGCCGGCTGAAGATCGGCTACAACCGCGCCGCGCGCATCGTCGAGCACATGGAGCGCGAAGGTGTGGTCGGTCCCCAGATGGGCACGAAGCCGCGGGAAGTGTTCGTCAGCCCGATCGACTGAGCGCTCTGAATCCCGGCGCTCTTCCCCCGTCGAAGCCCGCATGGACTACGCTGCGAGCATGCGACTTCGCCTGGCTTCTCTTCTTGCACTCGGATGCGTCGCCGCGACCGCCGCCTGGGCCGATGCGGTCCCCGAGCCCACTTCCGAGAGCTGCCGGGACACCGCCGCCACCGCCGTGCAGAAGCGTTACGATGGCGTCCGGGATCTGCGCGCGCGTTTCGTGCAAACGACCCGGCCCGTCAGTCTCGGCGGAGGAACCGCGGCGAAGACGACTTCGCGCGGGACCGTCGTCCTCGCGAAACCGGGGAAGATGCGGTGGTCCTACGAAGCACCCGAGCCGAGCCTCGTCGTCAGCGATGGGAAGACCCTCTGGCTCTACGACCCCGGCTTCCGGGAGGCCCAGAAGCTCCCCGCCGGCGAGGGCTTCTTGAGCGGCGCCGCAGCGCAATTCCTGCTCGGGGCCGGAGACATGCGGCGAGACTTCGAGGTGACGGCAGTCTCGTGCCAGGCGTACGAAGTGGAGCTCGAGCTCGTGCCGAAGACCCCTGCGAGTTATGAGAAGCTCTACCTGACCGTCGACCCGAGGGCGGGAGACGTGCGCCAGACCCGGGTCGTCGACCTGCTCGGCAACATCGCCGAGGTCGCCTTCGAGGACCTCCGCGTGAACCAACGCCCCGGAGCCGAGGTGTTCCAGTTCGTGCCGCCGGAAGGCGTCAAGGTCGTCGAGCTGTCTCCCTGAACGAGCGGCCGATCGCCTACCTACAGGGAACGCAGCTCCCACAGTTGGAAGCAGACTTCCGTCCCTCCCCGGGGGCACGAAGCGACCTGCGGCGCAGCTCCGACTGACCGGAAGTTTGACGCTGCGTCGGATTTGCCGGTCCGTGAAAACACCGCACCGCATCGCGAGGCGGCAGCTGGGACGCAGATTTTCTTACCGGGGTGGAAATCGCACATGGAAGCCCGCTCGTTGGCTCCGTCGGTATCGATACGAGCCCGGCCTCGGCATCGTGGCGCCGCCGGACGGGCAGCCGCTCGGACGCTTCGGGTGTGCGGATTCCGGCCACTGGATCAGAACTGCGTTCTATCTACAGTGGTTTCGATGGAACTTGCGAGTTCGTGAGGGGTCCGTCGATGGTCGCCTCGGGGCCGTTTGCTACGCTCGGAAAAGGGTTGATATTTCGAGAGGTTGAGAGGCCTCGGTCCCTCCCTGTGATGTCGCGTATCGGTGTCACGGCCGAGTGTCTCCCAGACGGTTCCACGATGAGAAGTCAGCGAACGGTCGGACCGATTCTGCGCCGCCCGGGACCAATGTGGCGCAGTGGGTGCCGCCGAATTTCTGTGCTGTGGGCGTCCGCGATTCGCGCGGAACTGAACTCGCACGAAGCACGGAGTCGTGTCACCCGAGATGACCGGCGGCTTCGAATGTGTGCAGAAGACTCCGTTCCGAACGGAGTGCGTTACGGTTTCCCAGATACTGGCACTCACTTTGCAGTAGCTCCGTGCGGAACCGATCGCACCCGAGGGGTGGGGTGTCTGAACGAGGAGACGGCATGAGCAGCGAGTTCGATCCGAGAAGCGGACGCAAAGGCTTCGTGCGCGATGTAATGCGACGCATCTCGTCACCGGGTGCCGAGGAAGAGTCCGAGGCCAACGCGGGTACGGACCCGGAAGCCCCGCGGGCATCGCGGGATGAAATCGAAGACCTGCGCAACGCACTTCGTTTATTCGGCGCCGACTCTCCGGAGTTCCGACGCCGCTTGGATCGCGTGCTCGCCGAGCACGAGGCCCTGCGTCGCCGCTACCACATGACGCGCGAACAGTTCGCCGATGCAGAACGGCAGAACGAGCGTCTCGTTGGCGTGCTTCAGGAAGCCAAGCAGCAGATCGAACTCCTCAAAGAGGAAGTCGACAAGCTCTGCGCGCCGCCGAACAACTACGGCATCTTCACGCGCGCCAACAAGGACGGCACCGCCGAGATCTACGTGGACGGCCGACAGATGCGCGTCAACGTGCATCCCAACGTCGATCCTTTCCAGTTCGTCGAAGGCCAGCAGGTCGTGCTCAACGAGGCGTTCAACGTCGTCGAGCCGGCCGGGTTCGTGGCGCGCGGCGAGATCGCTTCGATCGTCGACTTCATCGCCGACAACCGAGTGATCGCGCTCGGGCACACCGACGATGAACGAGTGATCACGCTCTCCGACCCGCTGCGCCGCGAAACGCTGAAGGTCGGCGACAACGTGCTGTACGACCCGCGCACCCACTACGCCTTCGAGAAGCTCCCGAAGTCTGCGGTGGAAGAGGTCGTGCTCGAGGAGATCCCCGACGTCACGTACGAGGACATCGGTGGCCTGGGCGATCAGATCGAGATCCTGCGGGACTCGGTCGAGCTGCCCTACATCTATCCCGACGTGTTCGCCGAGCACCAGCTCTCGCCGCCGAAGGGCATCCTGCTCTACGGACCGCCTGGCTGCGGCAAGACGCTGATCGCAAAGGCCGTCGCGAATAGCCTGGCGAAGAGCATCGAGAAGCGAACCGGCAAGGAGACGACGCCGTACTTCCTGAACGTGAAGGGGCCCGAGCTCCTGAACAAGTACGTCGGCGAGACCGAGCACAAGCTCCGAGAGGTCTTCAAGAAGGCGCGCGACAAGGCGAGCGAAGACGTCCCGGTGGTCATCTTCTTCGACGAGATGGACTCGCTCTTCCGGATGCGAGGCTCGGGCGTGTCTTCGGACATGGAGGCCACCGTCGTGGCCCAGTTCCTGTCCGAGATCGACGGTGTCGAGTCGCTGAACAACGTGATCGTGATCGGCGCCTCGAATCGCCAGGATCTCATCGATCCTGCCGTGCTGCGGCCCGGACGCCTGGACCTGAAGATCAAGGTCCAGCGACCCGACGCCGCCGCCGCGCGCGAGATCTTCCTGAAGTACCTGACCCAGGACCTGCCCTTCCACACCAGCGCGGAAGAGCGCTACGGCAGCGACCCGGCGAAGGTGGTCGACGGCATGGTCGCCGACACGATCGAGCGCATGTACACGACCAACGAGGAGAACAAGTTCCTCGAGGTCACGTACGCCAAGGGCGAGCGCGAGATCTTCTACTTCAAGGACTTCTCGAGCGGCGCCATGATCGAGAACATCGTCTCTCGCGCCAAGAAGCGAGCAGTGAAGCGCACGATCGAGAACAACGAGCGTGGCATCACGCTGGAGGACTTGATCGAGTCCGTGAACGACGAGTTCAAGGAGAACGAAGATCTCCCGAACACGACGAACCCGGATGACTGGGCACGGATTTCCGGGCGCAAGGGTGAGCGCATCATCAACGTGCGCACGCTCATGACGAACATCTCCCGGAAAGAGAAGTCGATTGAAAACATCACCTCGGGCCAGTATCTCTAGGAGCGTCGCGAGGCACCGCCGGTGCGGAGACTGAAGAGACTGCATGGCCATTCCGAAGGTGATGGGGACCGAGGTCGAGTACGGGATCACCGTCAAGGGTGATCCCGACTTCGATCCCATCAGTAGCTGCGTCCTCCTGGTCAACGCGTACCGAGAGGACCACGCAGGTGAGATCCTCTGGGACTACGACCAGGAAAACCCGCTTGCGGACGCGCGTGGTTTCCAGGTGGACGGCGAGAAGTACACGCCGAACCAGCAGGAGAACATCGCGCGCAACAAGACTCTGGTGAACGGGGCGCGCTACTACGTCGATCACGCCCACCCCGAGTACTCGTGCCCCGAGGTGACGAACGTCCGTGATCTCGTGATCCACGAGAAGGCCGGCGAGCGCATCCTGGAGGCCAGCCGCCGCGAAGCGAACGCCCTGCTGCCGGAAGGCACGCAGATGTTGATCTACAAGAACAACAGCGACCGCAAGGGCAACAGCTACGGGTCTCACGAGAACTACTTGATGGACCGTCGCACGTCCTTCAAACAGATCGTCGAATGCCTGATGCCGTTCTTCGCCACCCGCCAGGTCTACTGCGGCGCCGGCAAGATCGGCTCGGAGAATCGCGGCACCCCGGTCGACTACCAGATCTCCCAGCGCGCCGACTTCTTCGAGACCGAAGTCGCCCTCGACACGATGGTCAAGCGACCGATCATCAACACGCGCGACGAACCGCACGCGGACCGCGAGAAGTACCGCCGGCTCCACGTGATCGTCGGCGACGCCAATCTCTCCGAGTACACGATCTATCTCCGCAACGGGGCCACGGCTCTGGTGCTCGCGATGATCGAGGATGGCGCGATCACCAAGGATCTCTCCTTGCGCGACCCCGTTCGCGCGATCAAGGAGGCCTCGCACGACCCCACCTGCAAGAAGGCCCTGCAGATGGAGGATGGCTCGAAGAAGAGCGCGGTCGAGGTGCAGTTCGAGTACCTCGAGATGGCGCTCGCCTACACCGCGAATCAGTCCCTCGATCCGGTGACCAAGGACGTGCTCGCCAAGTGGGAAGAGGCGCTCGAGGCCCTCCGACGCGACCCGATGGAGCTTCACGAGAAGGTCGATTGGGTCATGAAGAAGGCGATGATCGAGAGCTTCATGGAGCGCAAGTCGCTGGATTGGCGCGCGCCCCAGGTCGAGATGCTCGACCTCCAGTACCACGATCTGCGGCCGGAGAAGGGTCTCTACTATCTTCTCGAGCGTCAGGGTCGCGCTGAGCGCGTCGTCACCGACGAGGAGATCGTGGCGGCGATCCATACGCCGCCCGCGGACACCCGGGCCTACTTCCGAGGCGAGTGCCTCAAGAAGTACGGGAGCGCCGTGTTCGGCGTGAACTGGGATTCGATCTCGTTCGGCGTCGATGGCGAGCCCATCAAGCGGATCCTGATGGCCGAACCGCTGAAGGGCACGCAGGCCCACGTCGAAGATCTCCTCGAGAACTCACCGACGGCAGCGGATCTCGTCAAGAATCTGCGCGCCTGAGCCGACGCTAAGCTCTGGGACAAGGAGTCCAACATGCGCATCACCAAAGACCTTCGCAATCAAGACTCGAAGTTGCCGATCTACGGCGCTGCCGAGGGTGGCCAGAAGCAGGCCCCCAAGAAGGGCGGCGGCGGAGAAGAAGGCGACGGCAAGGGTGACGGAGCTCAGAAGCTCGCCAAGAAGGGCGAGAAGCTCAAGGATGAGATGGACGCTCTCGTCGACGAGATCGACGAGGTCCTGGAAGAGAACGCGGAAGAGTTCGTCAAGAACTACGTCCAGCGCGGAGGCGAATAGTCGCTGCTCCGCCGGGGGGGAGGGCAACGATCGTGCGGATCCCGAATTTTGCTTCGGGTCGCCAGGGAGAATCCTCGGTCATTGGACCGGGGACGAGTTACGACGGTGCGAGCTTTTCGGAGCTCCTGCAGGTCGACTACCCGCACCTGGCTTTCGACTGGAGTCGGTACGCTGGCGCCGAGCCGCTGAGCGTCCCACACGGGACCACGGTCCTCGCATTCAAGTATTCCGAGGGCGTCATCGTCGCGGGCGACCGCCTGGCGACCGAAGGACTACGCGTCGCGTCCCGCGACATCCAGAAGGTCTACGCCACGGACGATCACTCGATGATCGCGATCGCTGGCGCAGCGGGACCCGCCATCGAGATGGCGCGCATCATGCGCATCGAGCTCGAGCACTACGAGAAGATCGAGGGCCAAGCACTCGAACTCGACGGCAAGGCCAACAAGCTGTCCCAGATGATCCGGGCGAATCTGCCTGCCGCCATGCAGGGCTTGGCGGTGGTGCCGCTCTTCGCGGGCTACGACCTGCGCCGCCAGCACGGGCGCATGTGGAAGTTCGACGTAACGGGCGGGCGCTACGAAGAGGCCGAGTTCGAGTCCTCGGGCTCGGGCAGCCTCTACGCGCGGGAGTCGCTGAAGAAGTCCCACAACCCGGGCGCCACGGAACGCGAGGCGCTCGAGATGGCGGTGCAGGCGCTGACGGACGCGGCCGACGAGGACCGCGGGACGGGCGGCATCGACATGCTCCGCGGGATCTTCCCGACGGTGATCTTCTGCTCCCAGCCCGGCATCCGCCAGGCCGACGAGACGGACATTCGCGAGGTGTACGAAGAGATGATCGCGCGCCGCGCCAGCGACCACGGAGGCGCCGCGTCATGAGCATGCCCTTCTACGTTTCTCCCGAACAGGTCATGCAGGACAAGGCCGAGTACGCCCGGAAGGGCATCGGACGCGGAAAGTCCAGCATCACCGTCGAGTACGACTCGGGCATCGCCGTGATGGCCGAGAACCAGTCGAGCCTCTCGAAGATCGGCGAGATCTACGACCGGATCGCCTTCGCAGGCGTCGGCAAGTTCAGCGAGTTCGATCAGCTTCGGAAGATCGGGGTCCGCTACGCCGACATGAAGGGCTACCAGTACAGCCGCGACGACGTGCGCGCCCGCGCTCTGGCCAACTCCTACTCGCAGGCGATCGGCGACGTGTTCACGCGCGAGCTGAAGCCGCTCGAGGTCGAGGTGATCGTGGCCGAGGTCGGCGACCCGGAGCTCTCCGGGCACGAGGACAACGAGATCTATCGCATCCAGTTCGATGGCAGCATCAGCGATCACCGCGGCTTCTGCGTGATCGGCGGGTCGGAGGAGGAGCTGGCGAGCTACCTCCAGTCGAATTTCCAGCAGAACGCTCCCCTTGGGGAGGTGCTCCGGATGGGTCAGGCCGCACTTCAACGTGCAGCCGATGGGCAGGGAAGCGTACCGCCCGAGAACCTCGAGGTGTGCCTGCTCGAAAAGGCGCGGAACGGCCGAAAGTTCCGTAGGCTGAGCACCGATGAGCTGAGAGGACACCTCAGCAGTTAGGCCCCCTGGGGATCGCTGGGGTACCAGCGGTCCGGCTATTCTCGGAAATGAATCCGGGTGGCATAGAAGACGGGCGGGGTCGTGCAGAAGCGCATCTACGGGATCGAGACCGAATACGGGATCATCTTCACCCCAGAGGGGCGGAAGACGCTCCCGGTGGAGAAGGCGATCCGCTTCTTATTCGAGAAGCTGATCACCACCGAGCACTTTCTCAATGTGTTCCTCGAGAATGGCGCGCGCTTCTATCAGGACACGGGCTGCCACCCCGAGTACGCCACACCCGAATGCGCTTCTCCGCGCCAGCTGATCGTCTATGACAAGGCCGGCGAACGGATCCTCGAAGATCTTCAGCTCTACGCCGAGGAGAAGATCCGCGAAGAGCGCATCGCTGGGAAGCTCTCGATCTTCAAGAACAACACCGACTTCGTCGGGAACTCCTACGGCTGCCACGAGAACTACCTGGTCGACCGCGATGTCGACTTCTACTACCTCGCGGAGCAGTTGATCCCGTTCCTCGTCACCCGCCAGATCTACACCGGCGCGGGGAAGGTCTTCCAGACCCAGGACGGCGTTCACTACTGCATCAGCCAGCGTGCCCAGCACATCTACCAGAAGATCTCGGGCACCACGACGAACGATCGTTCTCGTTTTGACGGCAAACTCTAGATCACTGAGCGCTGAGATAGTATCAAAAGAAGTCGGTATCCATTCGGCGGCAAACGAAAG